>JACPXR010000038.1 GCA_016196465.1 Candidatus Omnitrophota bacterium
ATTCCGAGCATCTGGACGGGCAGGTGATCCAATTGGGATCCGTTCCTCGGAAGCAGCTTCCGGCGTTGTACAAGGCGGCGGGGGTGTTTGTTTTCCCATCGTATCTGGAATCATTCGGCCATCCCTTGGTGGAGGCGATGGCCGCAGGGCTTCCCATTGTAGCGGCCGATACCCCGGTGAACCGGGAGATCTGCGGCCCCGCGGCCGTCTACGCCCCTGCGTTTGACCCGGAGGCGTGGGCCGACCAGATCAGGGTTCTCCTGGAGAGCCCTGAGCGGTGCCAGCGCCTTCGGGCCGCCTCCCAGGCTCAGGTGGAGCGCTTCTCGTGGCAGACCCACGTCCGGATTTTACTGCAGGCCATGGAGGGGATCCTGGAGCTTCGCCGCCATGAAAAGGTTTAACTGGCAACAGATGCAGGAGTACTGGAGGATTCATGAATCTCACTGGGGAGGGATTGATTGTGGTCGTGACCCGGAGGGCTTGAGGAACGCCTGCAATCCCACAGCCCCCGCATGGCTGAATCGGTATTACGCGCATTTCCAGGAGGTGGTTTATCAGAAGCTGTTCCGCCGCTTGTCCGTCCCCTTGGGGCGCCCGCGGGCCCTTGAGGTGGGCTGCGGATCCGGGCGGTGGTGCCGGTTCCTGGCGGATCACGGATATGAGACGACGGGGATCGATCTGCAGCCGCAGCTTATCGAGCTCAACCGCCGCCGCTACCCCTCGATCGATTTTCTGGCGACCTCCATCCAGGATTACCGTTTAAGAGAGCGTTTTGACCTGGTGTCTTGCGTCACGGTCTTGATCCATATCCCTTTCGAAGATCAGGATGCGGTTCTGCGCAAGATCCGGGAGGCCCTGAAGCCCAACGGCCACGCCATTGTGCTGGAAAGTGTCCGCAGCCAGGCGCCCCATGTTTTCTCCAACAGCCTCCAGGGATGGCGGATGAGATTCGAGAGGGCAGGGTTCCGCCTGCTCGCGGCGCGGCGTTGCAATTACAGCTTTTTTCTAAGGGCTCTTTCATGGGCCGTTCGTCGGCCGCTCTCATTCTATCGGGAGGATCCCTTGGGTGATCCGGACTCGACTCCCGAAAGGCTGGCGGTGCTTCCCGGCCGCCGGCCTTTGCGGGGGCTCCACGCGGCTGCCCAAGGGGCAGCCGTTGGGTTTGATGCGATCTTGGAAACGATCTTTGTCCAAACCAACATCGCCTTTCCTGCGCTCGATGCCGGGTTTCTTTTAGAGGCGATTTGACGAGGAGCCGCCGCCCGATGGGGATTCCGCTGTCGGTTTTGGTGACCACCTTCAACCAAGAGGCCAACATCGCCTCGTGTCTGGAGAGTGTCGTGGGTTGGGCCGGCCAGGTATGGGTGCTGGACTCCTTCAGCACCGACCGGACGGTGGAGATCGTTCAGCGCTACCCGGTGAGCTTGAAGCAGCGCCCCTTTGACGATTTCTCCTCCAACAAGAATTGGGCGCTGGATCAGATCCCCTGGGCCCACGAATGGGTCTTGATCCTGGATGCGGATGAAGTCGTTCCGGAGGAATTGAAGCGGGAGATCCAGGGGGTCCTCCAGGGAAAAGGGAACAATCGCCCCGGTTTCTACCTGAACCGGCGGGTCTTCTTTCTGGGTCGGTGGCTGAGGCATTGTGGTTGGTATCCGAACTGGAATCTCCGCCTCTTTCGCCACCGGTTGGGAAGGTATGAAAAGCGCAAGGTCCACGAGCATCTGATCCTTCAAGGCCAGGCCGGGTATCTAAGCCATGATCTGATCCATGAGGATCGGCGAGGCCTCGCCGAATGGATTGCCCGGCATAACCAATTTTCTTCCCTGGAGGCGCAGGAACGGCTGGCGGCCTTGCTGGGGAAGAAGGGGACCGGGTTTCACGGAAACCTTTTCGGAGGGGAGGTCGAGCGCAAACGGTTTCTGAAAGAGAAGGTCTTTCTCCGGCTCCCCGCCAAGCCGCTGCTCTGGTTCCTGTATCTGTACGTGATCCGATGGGGCTTCCTTGACGGCCGAGCCGGGTTCCACTTCTGTCTCCTGCAGGGGATCCAGGAGTATCAGGTATCCTTGAAGGTTGAGGAGCTGAGGAAACGGGAGGATGAAGGATAAACTCCAGGTGGTGATGCTGGGAGGATATGCCGGGGATGGCTGGATCTCCATCGGCCGCTACCAGAGGGAGCTGAGCCGAGGGCTGGAGGCCCTTTCTCAGATTGAGGAGCCCATCGCACTGACCGCGGTAGCCCCGCGGCCCCCTTCTTGGGTCGACCGGTTGTCCTCCAGCGGCCCCGCGGGGGCGAGGGTTGCTTCGTACTGGAGCCGGTTCGTCGTCTATCCTCGGCAGATCCCCCATTCCCCGGGCGCCGTTTACCACCTTGTCGATCAGTCGCTGAGCTACTTAGTGAACTACCTGGATCCGGCCCGGACGGTGATCACCTGTCACGATCTGCTGCACTTCCCCTTATGGGATCGAAGACGGCAGGGGTCTCCTTGGCCGTGGGTCTCCGACCGGTTGTACCGCTTCTGTGTGAGGAAACTTCCCGCCTGCGCGGCGATCATCGCTGTTTCCCAGCGAAACAAGGAGGATGCAATCCGATATCTTGGGTGCGATCCCCGCCGGATCAAGGTCATCTACGAAGGGGTGTCGCCCGCCTTTTCGAATCCGCCGGATCCCGGTCAGTTGGCGAGCTTAAGGGCTCAGCTCAAGCTTCCTGCCGGGCCGCTGCTTCTTCATGTGGGAGTTCCCACCTTCTACAAGAATATCGACGGGTTGCTTCTGGCGCTGGCGGAGCTCCGTCGGAGGCTTCGGGAGCCGGTGACGCTGCTTCGGGTAGGTCCGGGGCTGACGCCTGTTCAACGCCGCCTGGCCGGCCGGCTTGGGCTCACGGAGGCGGTCCGAGAAGTGGGTGTTCACGGGGACGACACCCTTCCGGCGTTGAATCATCTGGCCGATTGCTTGGTTTTCCCCTCTCTCTATGAAGGGTTTGGGTTTCCTCCTTTAGAGGCCATGGCCTGCGGATTGCCGGTGGTGGCTTCCAACCGGGGGTCACTGCCGGAGATCCTCAGGGGGGCCGCCCTCCTGGTCGATCCTGAGGACCCGGGAGCCATCGCCCAAGCGGTGCAGCGCGTGTTGGAAGATGCCGATTTAAGGCAGGAACTCCGCCGTCGCGGATTTGAGCACTCCAGGGGCTTTCGGTGGGAACGGGCTGCGGAGCAGACGCTCGCGGTGTATCGGTCAGTGCTGGAGCATGCCCAAGAGCGCCGTTAGGCGGTTTTTCATCGGCTGTTTTGGAATACTCTTGGTGGGGGAACTTGCCCTCAGGGTGTTCAACCTTTGGAGCGGCCGCTATTCGGACACGATGTTCGCCGTCATGGAACATGATGATGTCTTGGGTTGGAAGATGAAGCCCGGGATTCGCAAGGCCATCGACTTGGGGGATGTCAGGGGGATCCCGGTGCGAAGCAACTCCCTTGGTTTCTGGGATGAGGAGTTTCCGCTCGAGAAGCCTGTCCATCGCTGCCGCGTCGCCTTCTTGGGAGATTCATTTACCTGGGGAGGGGGGGTCCGTCAGGAGGAACGGTTTACGGACCTCCTCAAGTCCGCGATGCCGGAGTGGGAGGTGCTGAACTTCGGCGTCCCGGGCTATGGGACCGATCAGGCGCTCCTTGCGTGGGAGCGGATCACCTGTCGGTACCGGCCCGATCTGGTGGTCCTCACCGTTCATTCGAGCGATTATTTGGAAAACATGTTTGCCGTCCGTTACGGCCGTCCCAAGCCGTATTTCGAATTTACCCGAGAGGGGAAGTTGGATTTAAAGAACGTCCCGGTCAAGAACACCGATTTCTGGGACGATGGAATCTTCAATCAGGCGGCGCCCCCCTACGCGCCGTTTTTCGACCGGCGGACCGAGAGGCAATCGAGGATCTTGCGTTGGCTCGTTAAACATTCGCAGATGGCCGGTCTTGCGAGCCTGGCGTTTCAACGTTCCATTGGAAATGGGCTAAGGCCAAATCCCGGGAGGGGGGACGGCTCCAATCTTAGCCCGGCGGAGGAGAAGCAGGTGCAATTATTAAACGCCCTGGTCAACAGGTTGGCCGAAGAGGTGAGGGAAGGGGAGGGCGCTTTTATGGTGGTTTTCTCCGGGGGTGAGAGCCCTCAATACCGGCTTCAGAAAAAGCTGTTCGCCTCCAGCCGCGTCACCTGGCTTGACGCGACGACCGAGGCGTTGGCTGAACAGATGCGCCCTGAGAGGGATCCAATCTATTTCCGTTACAACAATCATTGGACTCCCAAGGCCCACCGGGCCGTTGCGGGCCTGCTCGTCAAGGCCATTCGGCAGAAGGTAAAACCATGTGCGGGATTGTAGGGATTGCCTCGCCAAGACCCATTGAGGAGCGGACGATCCTGTCCTGCCTGAGGAGCATTCAGCATCGAGGGCCCGACGACGAGGGGGTCTACCTGGCTCCTGATCGTCGGCTGGCCCTCGGCCACCGGCGGCTGAGCGTCATTGATCTCTCCTCGGCGGGCCGGCAGCCGATGACCAATGAGGAGGGCACACTCTGGATCACGTACAACGGCGAGATCTACAATCATCCCGAGCTCAGGCGGGAGCTGCTCGCCAAGGGGCATCGGTTTAAGTCCAAGACCGATACCGAGGTGATCCTGCATCTGTATGAAGAGGAAGGGGAGGCGGTGGTTCAAAGGCTGGTGGGGATGTTTGCCTTTGCCATTTACGACCAGCCCCGGGAGCGGCTCTTCCTGGCTCGCGACCGACTGGGGATTAAGCCTCTTTATTATGCGGATTTCCAGGGGTCGTTCCTCTTCGCCTCGGAGATTAAAGGGATCTTGGCGGCCGAGGCGGTCCCGGTGGAAGTGGATTGGCAGGCGATCCGGGACTACTTCACCTTTCTGTTTGTGCCGCATCCACAGACCGCATTTCAATTCATCCGAGAGCTTCCCCCAGCCACCACGCTTCTCTACGACCTCACCCGCCGCGAATTCGCCCTGGAACGCTACTGGATCCCTTGGTCCCGAGAGGTCGGTCTCTCTGCCGGAGGGCTGGGCCATGAGGGCCTCAAAGGCCGGCTGCGGGAGCTCTTGACCGACTCCGTGAAAGGGGAATTGGTCAGCGATGTCCCGCTGGGTGTTTTCTTCAGCGGCGGGATTGATTCGACCCTCTTGGCGGCCTTGGCGGCCCGGCAATCCCACGGGCGCGTGAAGACCTTCACCGTGGGATTCCGCGGGCTCGAGACGGACCCGCGGGATGACCTGGCCTACGCCCGGCTGGCCAGTCGCGCCCTGGGAACCGATCATCATGAGCTGATCGTTGATCTCCCGGATCTGGAAGGCTTTCTGGGGATGGTGCGGCATTTCGACCAGCCGTTTGCCAACCCGACGTTTTATATTCAGCATCTGATCGCTCGGGAGACCAGGGACTTCGTCACCGTGGCCCTCTCCGGGGTCGGTGGCGACGAGCTGTTCGGAGGGTATCCGAAGTATCGTCTCTTTCCCTGGGCGCGGCTGTTGCGGTGTCTGCCCGCCGGACCGGCACACTGGGCCCACCGGTGGCTCGGGCGGGTGAAGGAGGAGTCCTGGGCGCCGGTTCTTCGCCGAGTGAAACGCGTTTTACGGGGGGTGGGACAGGATCTTCCAGACCAGTACCTGCGGTGGAGCTACTATTTCACAGAGACGGAGAAACAGCAGCTTCTCCAGGGTCCCCTCAGCTCCAGACCCCTTCGCCCCGCTTCTCGGCATCTTGCGGAGGCGTTTAAGAGCCTGCCGGAGGGTCTCGGCGTAGAAGGGCTGGTCTTCTACGCGGAGCTCCAGACCTTCCTGGCAGGGAACCTGTTGGAGTATACCGACAAGACCACGATGGCGGTCGCCCTGGAGACGAGGGTCCCTTTCTTGGATCACCGGCTGGTGGAGCTCAGCGCCCGGATTCCTTTTCACGATAAGATACAATGGGGGCAGTCGAAAGCGATCTTAAAGGAAACCTTTCGAGATCTCATTCCACCGCCGATCGCCCAGGCCCCCAAGCGGGGATTCAGCCCCCCCATCGGCCGGTGGATGGAAACGGTGCTGGATCGCTATTTTGATCGGGTGCTCACTCGGCCGACGGTGGAGAGGGACGGCCTTTTTCAGTGGGAGGCGATTCAGCGCTTGAGGGCGGAGCATCGGATGCGGCGGCGAGACGCCTCAATGGACCTCTTGGGGATCATTATGTTTGATGTCTGGTTCCGACAGTACATCTTAGGATCCCAACCGGTGGGGGAGGTGGCTTAAGATGAAACAGATTCTGCAGTCTTTGACCGGAGGGCAGATCTTTGTGGGGGAGGTGCCTGCTCCGACGGTGGAGTCGGGAACGCTGCTGGTCCGAGCCCGATGTTCGGCGATCAGCGTTGGAACGGAGCGGGCCACGATCCAACGCGTCCAGCGCGGGGTGGTAGGCAACGCCTTCGCCCAACCGGAACTGGTTCAGGCGCTTTTCAGGCAGCTGGTGCGGGAGGGCCTGGGTCCTACCTTAGAGAAGGTCCGGTCCCGCCTGGAACAGCCGATCCCCCTGGGATACAGCTGTGCCGGCGTGGTTCAGGAAGTGGGTGAAGCGGTGGAGGGATTCCAGACGGGGACCCCCGTCGCCTGTGCCGGCTACGGTTACGCCTCCCATGCGGAGTGGGTCTTGGTCCCTAAGAATCTCTGCGCGAAGATCCCGGAGGGTGTTTCATGGGAAGAGGCGGCCTTCACGACACTGGGAGCGATTGCCCTTCAGGGGATTCGAGTCGCTGATTTGGAGATCGGGGAGACGGTCCTGGTGATCGGGCTGGGGATCGTTGGCCAGCTCATCGCCCAAGCCGCCCAGGCGGCTGGCTGCAGGGTGTTTGGAGTGGATCCTCGCCCGGAGCGGGTGGCCATGGCGAAGGAGGTAGGCATGGAAGAGGGTTCTTCTTCCATCGAGCCCGAAGAACTCCTTCAGGGGATGCAGCCGTTTACCGCGGGCCATGGATTCGACGCGGTGATCATCGCCGCTGCGACCGAAGACCCGCAGCCGCTCCTCCTGGCGGGGGAGCTGGCGCGGGAGCGGGGGTATGTTGTCGTCGTGGGGGATGTCCCCCTCGAGGTGCCGAGGCAGCGATTCTACGAGAAGGAGCTCCAGCTTCGCCTGGCCCGGTCGTACGGCCCCGGGCGGTACGATCCCACCTATGAGCGCCATGGACTGGATTATCCCTTTAGCTTCGTTCGGTGGACCGCTCAACGGAACATGAAGGCGTTTCTCCAGCTGGCCGCTTCGGGGAGGGTTCGGGTCTCTCCGTTGATTACCCACCGGTTTCCCATCCACCAGGCACCCGATGCTTACGAGCTGATCACCGCTCCCGCAAGGATCCCCTCGCTGGGGATCGTGCTTCAATACGAGACAACCGCGGCAGCCGCTCCCGGCGTTTCCCCGACCGCGGAGGCTTCGCAGACTCCAAGGTCGGCTCCTGGAATGGTTGGGATCGGCGTCGTCGGCGCGGGCCGGTTCGGCGGCGGAGTCCTTCTCCCGATCCTGCGGAAGATGCGGGGCGTTCAGCTGCGCGGGCTTGCCGCGGCGCATGGGTCCGCCGCCCAGGCCGTTGCCCGGCGCTTTCGGATTCCATCCTCGACGACGGATTACCGGCTGATCGTCAAAGATCCCTCCATCCAAGCGCTGATCATCGCCACCCCTCACCATCTCCACGCCCAGATGATCCTGGAAGGGCTGCGCTGCGGCCGGCATCTCTTTGTGGAAAAGCC
>JACPXR010000039.1 GCA_016196465.1 Candidatus Omnitrophota bacterium
ACGGCTGGTCCGATAGCCAAAACCGAGCTCCTCCTTTCCCAGCGTCCGGATCTGGCCCTCCAAATCCATCACCCGGACCGAATTCACCACCTCGGAGAAGGAATGAGGCCGCCCCTCATCGTCGTGGGTCCCGGCGTTCATCCGGGTGGCCCCCCCCACCCTTCCAGGAACACCGCTTAAGAATTCGACGCCGCTCAAAGACTCCTCCTGTGAGCGCCGGATCAGCCACTCCAGCGGCAGCCCCGCCCCCACGAGAAATCCATTGGCGCTGGGGCGGACCTCCTGAAAGAAGGGGCTGGCCAGGTGAACGACAAGCCCCGGAATCCCATCGTCCCTGACGAGGAGATTGGCCCCCGCCCCCACCACGGTGACGGGAAGGCCGAATTCCCTGGAAAGGCGCAGGAGAGAGCGCAATTCCTCTTCTCCTTTGGGTTCGCACCAGATCTCAGCAGGGCCCCCGATGTGGAAGCTCGTGTGAAGGCGCATCGGCTCATCAAATTTCACCCGCCCCTGGGTGAGGGCGGTGAGCTCTTCTCCCAGGGTCTGGTCAAGCGGCATGAACGGGCTCCTCCTCACGCACCGGCCTTAAGGCACGAACCAGGCGGGGAGCAAGCCCCCCCACGCTGCCGGCCCCCATGAACAGAACCATGTCCCCGGGCTTGGAATCGGCCCTGATCCGTTCCAGGGCCTCTTCGGGCGAACGCAAGGAGACCTTCACCTTTCCCGAGGAGCGAATCTCCTTCATCAACGAGGCGCTCGTCACCCCCTCCACCGGATCCTCCGAAGCGGCATAAATCGGAAGAAGAATCAACTCATCGGCCAGGGAGAAACTCTCGGCGAAGCGGTGAAGCAGGTGCCGGGTCCGGCTGTACCGGTGGGGCTGAAAGACGCAGCGGATCCTCCGGTTCTCCCAGCTCCGGGCCGCCTGGAGAGTGGAACGGATCTCCGAGGGGTGGTGGGCGTAATCCTCCACCACGAGGATCCCCTCCACCTCCGCCTGAATCTGGAACCTCCGCTTGGCCCCCCGATACGACTCCAGCGCCGACCGGGTCAGGGAAAAGCCGATTCCCAGCGCCTCGGCCAGGGCGACCGCGGCAAGGCTGTTGAGGAGATTGTGGATCCCCGGAATCTGAAGCCGCAGGATCCCCAGTTCTTTTCCCGACCGCAGGCACCGATAGCGGCTTCCCCCCGCTTCGAGACGGATCTCCTCCGCCGAAAAATCGAGGCCGCGTCTTAAGCCGTAGGTCAGTCTCCGGCAGGAGGCGTCGCGCAGGAGTTTGAAGACCCCGGGGTCGTCCCCGCAGCCGATGGCCACCCCCGAACGATTCGCCCGGCCGATGAAAGCGGCGTACGCCTTCTCAATCTCCCTGCGGTTCCGGAAATAATCCAGATGCTCCTCATCGATGTTGGTGACGACCGCGCAGGCGGGGGAAAGCCACAAAAAGGAACCGTCCGACTCGTCCGCCTCCACCACCGCCTCAGGGCCCCGCCCGGCCCTCACGTTGCCTCCCAGGGCCTCCACCTCCGCTCCCAGGAGGACGAGCGGATCCCGTCCCGCCCGAACCAACAGCTGCGATGCCAGGGCGGCGGTCGTGCTCTTGCCGTGCGAACCGGTCACCGCGATCGTCCGGTGCCCGGCGGTCAAGAGGGCGAGGGCCTGCCCGCGGTGGAGGACGCTGATCCCGCGGTTTCTGGCCCGGATCAACTCGGGGTTCGAAGGGGCGATCGACGAGGAATAGACCACCTGCTGGGCCCCCTCCACCTGGGAAGCCCGGTGCCCGATCCAGACCCGGGCTCCCAGCTTCCGGAGCCGCCGGGTCAGGGTGTTCTCCTGGATGTCGGACCCGGAGACTTTCACCCCGCGGGCCAGGAGGATCTGGGCGATCCCGCTCATTCCCATGCCGCCGATCCCCGTCAAATGAACCCTCACCCCGCCACCCCCAGGATCAAATCCCTCAAGCGGTCCGCCGCGGAACCGTCCTTGCGCGAGAGAAGGTTCTTCCGCATCCCCTGAAGGCGCTCCGGACTTTTCAGGAGCCCGGAGAGTTCCTGCCGCAGCCGATGGGCAGAGGCCTCCTTCTCCTCCAGGACAACGGCCCCCCCGACCGACTCCATCCATCGGGCGTTGGCCCGCTGATGCCCCCCCGCGTAAGGATAGGGAATCAGAATCGCCGGCACCGACAGGGCGCAGATCTCCGCGATGGAGGTGGCCCCGGCCCTGGAGATGACGACATCCGCGCTGCCCAAGGCCAGGGGAAATTCCTTGAGGAAAGAAAAGACCTTCGCCTGGATCCCCATCTCCCGGTAGGCAGTTTCCACCTTCTGAGCCCAAGTGGGGCCCGCCACGTGGAGGATCTGGATCTCCTGCCGTTCCTCAACCGGGGCCTCCTGCCACATCGAGGCGCAAAGCCGGTTGAGAAACTCGGATCCCTGCGACCCACCGACCACGAGAAGGACCCTCCGCCGGAGGTCCAGCCCGAAGCGGCGCTGGGCCTCCTCCCTGGAAACCTCCTGAAATTCGGGACGGATGGGGTTGCCGGTCACCTCCACCCTGAGGCCGGACCCCAGGTGTTTGCGCGTCTCATGGAAGCTCACCGCCACGGTCCTGGCGAAAGGGCTGGCCCACCGGTTGGCCCGGCCGGGAAGAAGATTCTGCTCGTGAAGGATCCCCGGAACCCCAGAGACCCTCGCCAGAAGAATCGCCGCGAAGCTCACGTATCCTCCGAAGCCGACGACCACATCCGGCTGGAAGGCCCTGAGGGTCTTCCAGATCTTCCGGAGGGCGCGTCCCTGCCGAAGACAGAAGCGGGGAGAAAACCACCGGTGCCACGGGGTGAAGCGCTCCAGATCCACCGCGACCCACTCTTCGGCGGAAAGCTCCTGAAGGAGCCGGTCCACGGGGCGCCGGGTGCTCAGGACCCGGCAGGGCCCTTCCTCCTTGAGACGCCGGGCCACGGTCAGCGCCGGGATGAGGTGACCGCCGCTTCCTCCGGCCACCAGTAGAGTCCTCATCCCTTAGAGCTCCTTCGAAAGGCGGGACAGGTTCAGCAGGACCGCCACCATCACGAGGTTCATCACAAGGGATGTCCCTCCATAGCTGACAAAAGGAAACGGCAGCCCCTTCGTCGGAACCGCCCCCGAGGTCACCCCCACATGAACGAGCCCCTCCAGGGCCAGAAGGAATGAGAAGCCAAGCCCCGAGAAGACGGCGAACGGATCCGACGCTTGAAGCGAAACCCGGATCGCGTACCAGACAAGGAGCCCCAGAAGGAGGAGCACGGCCGTGGTCCCCAGAAGCCCGAGCTCTTCCCCAAGGACGGAAAAGATGAAGTCGGTATGGGCCGCCGGCAGGTAAAACAGCTTCTGCCGCGAATCCCCCAGCCCGACCCCCAGCAGGCCTCCGGAGCCCAGGGCGACCAGCGACTGGATCAGCTGGAAGCCGCTGCCCTCAGGATCCGCCCAGGGGTTCAGGTAGGCGAGAATCCGACGGACCCGGTACGGTTTCAGGGCCACCAGCGCCGCGACCGCCGGCAAGGAAGCCAACAGCATCGTCAAAAGCACCTTTCTTTTCACTCCAGCGATGAAAAGCAGGAGGAGCGCCACCCCCCCTAGGGCGAGGGCCGTTCCCAAATCCGGTTCAGCCAGGATGAGAACGATCGCCGCCCCCAACACCATGAGAATCGGCAAAACTCCCTGAAAGAAACTCTCCAATTGTCCCCGTTTCCTGGAAATGAGATCCGCCATGTACAAGACCGCCGCCGGCTGGGCCAGTTCGGAGGGCTGAAGGGAGAACCACCCGATCCGGAACCATCTCCTCGCCCCGGAGACCCGGTATCCCAACCCCGGCACGAGGACCAGGAGGAGGGACAAGAGAGAAATCCCCATGATCGGCTTGACCCATTTCCGGATCGCCTGGGGGTCCAGGGTCAGCACCCAGGCCCCCAGAAGAAGCCCCACAAGAAGGGTGACGAGGTGCCGCTTTAAGAAATAGGCGGCGTCGCCGTATCTCTCCTGGCAATAGACGGCGCTGGTGGAATAAACCATCACCACCCCCACCGCCACGAGGAGGGCCGTCACCACGAGAAGCCCGCGACGGGATGAACGCATCTTATTCGAGCTCTCTCACCGCTTTCTCAAACTGCGCTCCCCGGTCCTCAAAATCCCTGAACATGTCAAAGCTGGCGCACATCGGGGACAAAAGGACGCATTCCCCGGGCCTGGCCATGGTAAAGGCGAAGCGCACCGCCTCCCGGAGGGAGCCCGCGGCCTTGCAGGAAACTGCCCTGGGAAGGGCTGAGGCGATCTTCGGACCGTCCTCGCCGATCACGACCGCCCCCTTGATCCTCCGCCGCAAAGCCCTCAAGGGGGCGAAGTCGCTTCCTTTATCGCGTCCCCCGGCGATGAGAACCACCGGCCGGGAAGCCGCCTCAATCGCCTTCAGGCCGGCCGCCACGGTGGTCGATTTGGAGTCGTTCACAAAGAGCACCCCCCGGACCGTCCCCACCTCCTGCTGCCGGTGCGCAAGCCCCTCAAAGGTCCGGAGAACCCCGGCCATCGGCTCGGGAGGAACTTCGAGCAGTCCCCCGATGGCGGCCGCGGCCAGGGCGTTCTCCTCATCGTGGGCCCCCCGCTTGAACAACGCTTCCTGAGGGAGGATCCTCGCCGAACCGGACGGAAGGGAGAGCCGGAGCCACCCCTCTTTGAAGTAGGCCCCGGTCGTCTCCCGCCGGCGGCTGAAGGCGGCCCATGATCCTTTCACCCGCCGGAGAAGCCTCAAGCTTCCTGGGTCATCGGCGTTGAGGACCCCCCAGCCCCTCCCGCTTTGATGAGAAAAGATCCTTCCCTTCGCGGCCCGGTAATCGCTCATCCTCCGGTGCCGGTCGAGGTGGTTCGCCGTCACATTGAGAACGCAGGCGATCTCCGGATTGAAGGAAAGGGAGATCTCCAGCTGGAAGGAGCTCACCTCCATCACCACAAGGGTGGAAGGCCTCACCTGAGAAAGAACGCCGCACAGGGGCTGGCCGATGTTCCCGCAGACGACTGCTTCCTTCCCCGCCGCCTTGAGGATTTCACCCAGCAGCGTCACCACTGTCGATTTCCCGTTCGTCCCGGTGACGGCGATGAGCCGGCCGGAGGCGTACCAGCTTCCCAGCTCGAGCTCTCCGGCCACCGGAACGCCCTGCCTCCCCGCCCATCTTAGAGGAAGGGCCTGCCGGGGAACGCCGGGGCTCGCCACGATGAGGTCGGACTCCTCCAGAAAGGAAACGGAGTGGCCCCCCAGTTCCACCGCCGCCCCCCGCGAGAGGAGCTCCTTCGCCGCCGCCTCGAGATCGGGACTCCGGGCGAGCTCCGTCACCCGGACCCTGCAGCCCAGCTCCAGGAGGAACCGGGCGGCGCTCAAACCGCTCCTGGCCAGACCCACCACGGTGACGCAAGTCCCCGGACCGGGTCTTTTGACGATCATCGCAGTTTCAGGGTGCTCAATGACAAAAGAGCCAGCACCGCCCCCAGAATCCAGAAGCGCACCGTGACCTTGTTTTCCGGCCACCCTTTGAGCTGAAAATGATGGTGGATCGGAGCCATGAGAAAGATCCTGTTCCCCGTCATCCGGAAGGAGGCCACCTGGAGAATCACCGAGAGGACCTCCATGACAAAGATCCCGCCCAGAAGACCCAGAAGGAGCTCTTTCTTGATGAGGACCGCCACCGCCCCGATCGCTCCTCCCAGGGCAAGGGAGCCCGTGTCTCCCATGAAGATGGTCGCGGGGTGGGCGTTGTACCAAAGGAAACCCATCCCCGCCCCGGCCAGGGCGGCGCAGAAAACGCAGAGCTCCCCCGCCCCCGGAACGTAGGAGATCCACAGGTAATCGGCCAGAATCCGGTGGCCGGCCAGGTAGCTCATCACCGTCAGGCAGAGGGCGATCATGATCGTGCAGCCGACGGCCAGGCCGTCGAGCCCATCGGCCAGGTTCACCGCGTTGGAGGCCCCGACGACCACGAGGAGGGCCAGCGGGATGTAGCCGAGTCCCAGGTTCCACAGAGGTTCCTTGAAAAAAGGAACCTCCAGAACCGTCGAATAGGAGAGATCCCCCAGGAGGACGACGATGAAAAAGACCGCCGCCGCCCCCTGCCAAAAGAGCTTTGAACGGGCTGTGACCTCCTTGCCCCGGCCCTGTTTGAGCTTCGCCAGGTCATCCAGAAAACCGAGGCCCCCCAACGCCGCCGTCAACCCCAGGGCGAGAAGGAGCTTGAGGTTGAAAAGGTCCCCCCACAAAACGGTCGAGCCGATCAGGGCCGCGAGGATCAGCAGGCCCCCCATCGTCGGCGTCCCCCCTTTGTGGCGGTGGAGCTCAAAGAGGTCCTTCACCTCTTCTTGCCTTCTCACCGATTCCCCCACCTTCAGGGCCTTCAACCAACGGATCATCGAGGGGGCGATGAGAAGCGTCAACAAAAACGCCGTCACGCTGGCCATGGCGGCCCGGAAGGTGATGTACTTGAAAACGTTGAACCCGAACCACCAGTCCCTTAATGGATAGAGGAGATGGTAGAGCATCCCAAGACCCGCTCCATCCGCATCCCCCGGGAGCCCTTCACCAGAATCCAGTCTCCCGGCCGGATGAAATCGATGAGAAACGCCCCCGCGGACTCCGCCGTGTCGAAAGCCCATCCCCGGTCCCCGGGAAACCCCGCCTGCCACGCCGCCTTCAAGAGGGACTGACCCGCCCAGGGTCCCACGGCGAGGAGGGCATCCGCTTTTGAGGCCGCCGCCCATCTTCCGGCCTCGGCATGGAGGGAATCGGCCTGCTCACCCAGCTCCAGCATATCCCCAAGAACAAGGATCTTCCGCCCGGACCCTGCCGAGGAGCCCAGGACCTCCAGGGCCGCCTGGAGAGAGGCGGGGTTGGCGTTGTAGCTGTCATCCACCACCGTGCATCCCTGCCACTCCCGGAAGTCGAGCCGCCCCGCCAGAGAGGAAAAACTCCTCAACCGCTCCATCCCGGCAGGGAGCTCCTCCCCCAGGCCCTTCAGGCAGGCGAGGGCCGCCAGCGCATTCATCACATGGTGGCGTCCCGGAACGGAGAGTTCCAGCCCCCAGCGTCCGTTGATGAGACAGCGGGATCCCCGGGGGGTAAGGGTCAGACCGCCGGCCCTCACCTGGGCTTCTTTCCGGAAACCAAACCAGACGACCGGCTGTTTGACCTTCTTCCCCGCCTCCCACAAGAGAGGATCATCGGCATTGAGAACAAGGGGGCTGTTGGAATCCATCGTTTCCCACAGCTCTGCCTTGGCCCGGAGAACCCCCTGGAGATCCCGGAAGGTCTCCAGATGCGCAGGCCCAATCGCCGTCACCACCCCCAGGGTCGGCCGGGCGATTTCCGTGAGGCGGGCAATCTCCCCCCATTGGTTGGTTCCAAACTCCAAAACCGCCACTTCATGCGCCGCCTTCAACTCAAAGAGAGTCAAGGGAAGGCCGACCAGGTTGTTCTGCGTGCCGGGTGTGGCCAGCACCTGCCGCCTGCCCGAGAGGGCGTGATGGAGCATCCCCTTGGCCGTCGTCTTTCCGACCGACCCGGTGATGGCCGCCACCTGCGCCCGGAACCGCCTCCGGTGGAGCTCGGCGAGATTCCCCAGGGCCAGCAGGGTATCTCTCACCTTCCAGACCGATCCCTCCGCCCCGGCCGAAAGGCCCGGCAGAGGCCATCGAGACGCGAGGGCTCCCTGGGCCCCCCGGTCAAAGGCCTCCTGAAGAAAGTCGTGGCCGTCGAACCTTTTCCCGACCAAGGGGACAAAGAGAGAACCCCGTTCCAGGGTCCGGCTGTCGGTGGAGATCCCCCGGAAGCTCCTGCCGGACCTGCCCAGGAGAAGCTCCGCGCCGGTCGCGAGGGTCAATTCCTCAGGAGAAAAGAGAAGCTCCGGGTTCACTGCGTCACCTGCTTCAAGGTTCGCAAAATCTGGCGAGCCACCGCCCGGTCGTCAAAGGGAACCGTTTCCTTCCCAAAGACCTGAGAGGTCTCGTGCCCTTTGCCGGCGATGAGAACGATTTCCCCTTCCCCGGCAGACTCCAGGGCCGCCTGAATCGCCGCCCGGCGGTCGAGAATCACCCTCCAAGAGGCGGGGGTCCCCTTCAAACCCGCGGCCACCTCCCCGGCAATGCGGGCAGGGTCTTCCGAACGGGGGTTGTCCGAAGTGACAATAACCGAATCGCACATCTCCCCGGCGACGCGCCCCATCCGGGGCCGCTTCGTCCGGTCCCGGTCCCCCCCGCAGCCGAAGACGACGGTGATCCGGCCCGAACCGGCGGCCCGAAGCTCGCTCACCACCTTCTTCAGGGCATCCTCGGTGTGGGCGTAATCGACAAAGACCGGAAAGGGCTGATCCCCCTCGATCCGCTCGAGGCGCCCCGGGACGCCGCGGAAATCCTCCGCCGCCGCGAGCGCCTCCTCGAACCCCGTCCCAAGACTTGCCGCGGCCCCGACGGCGGCGAGGAGATTCTCAAGGTTGTGCCGCCCGATGAGATTCCAACGAAACGCAAAAACTCCCCGCGGCGTTTTCACCCGGCAGGAGGTTCCCTCCAGAGAAAGGCGGATCTCCTCCGCGGTGAGGTCCGCTTCGCGGCGAAGCCCGTAGAGGAGGATCGGTCCTTTCGCCGCTTCCCGCACGCGAAGCCACGCCGGGTCGTCCCGGTTGATCACGGCAGGGGCCAGCGGATGAAGGCCCTGAAAGAGGCGGAGCTTGGCTTTCAGATACTCCTCCGGAGTGGCGTGATAATCCAGATGCTCCGGCGTCAGGTTGGTGAAGACGCCGCAGCCGAACTCGATCCCGTCGGTCCTTCCCTGATCCAAAGCGTGGGAGGAAACCTCCATGGCGCAGGCCCTGAGGCCCGCCTCCACCATGCGGGAAAGAAGCTCCTGAAGAAGAACGGCTCCGGGGGTCGTGTTTTTGGAGGGCTCAGCCCCCCTCCCAACCTCATGGCAGACGGTTCCGATCAATCCGCAGCCGGTTCCCTGCTTTTCTAAAAGATGCCGAAGAATCCACGCGACGGTCGTCTTGCCGTTTGTCCCGGTGACGGCGACCATCCGGAGACGCCGTGACGGGAATCCGTAAAAGGAAGAGGCGAGCCGAGCCAGCGCCGGGCGGGTGGAGGGGATCCTCCATTTGAAGACCCCCTCGGGCACAGGGAGGTCTTCCTCGAGAAGCACCGCCCGGGCTCCCCGGGCAATCGCCTGCGGGAGAAACCGGTGCCCGTCCTCGGCGGCCCCCTTGACAGCGACAAAAAGGGCCCCGGGCACGACCTGCCTGGAATCGTCGGTGACCCGGGTGATCTCCAACTCCGGGATCTTCCCCCGCACCGGGATCCCGCTTTCCGACAAAAGCTCAGAAAAACGCCTAGGAGGATTCACGCGTCATCGCCGTCCTCAAGCGATCCCGATCCTGATGGAGGCAGCTGAAGGCCTCAGAGGCCACTTCCCGAAAGACAGGCGCGGAGACGACCCCGCCGAAATACTGCCCGCGCGGATCGTCCACCACCACCACGATGGCGAGCTCCGGATCCTCCACGGGGGCAAAACCAATGAAGGAAGCGACGAAATGGTCGTGGGAGTATCCCCCCGAGGGTTCGATCTTCTGGGCGGTTCCCGTCTTGCCGGCGGCCCGGACACCGGGAACTTTGGCAAGCTGCCCGGTCCCTTCCTCCACCGCCTGGGCGAGAATCTCCTTCATCGTCTGGGCGACTTCCGGCGCAATCACCCGCCGGACAACTGCCGGACGGAAGGCCTTGACCACCGCTCCGGAAGGATGCCGGATCTCCCGGACAATCCACGGCCGGACCAGAAATCCTCCGTTGGCCACGACCGAGATCGCCTGAGCCAGCTGAAGGGCCGTCACCGCCACTTCCTGCCCCATCGGAATGGCGGTGATCGAAGTTTTGGACCACTGGGCGGGCGGCTTGGCCACCCCGGCCACTTCTCCGGGCAGACCCACCCCGGTGGGAACACCGAAGCCGAAGGCCTTGATCCCGCTGTAGATCGCCTGGGGACCGCACTGCATGGCGACCTTGGCGGTCCCGATGTTGCTGGACTGAGCGATCACCTCCCGGAAGGTGAGCCACCCGTGCGGCCGGTGATCGTGGAGGATGTGCCCGGCCACTTGGAAGGCGCCGTTTTCGCAGTAGAAGTTGTCGCTGGGAGCGACCCTCCCCGTTCCCAGGGCCACCGCGGCCGTCACGATCTTGAAGACCGAGCCCGGTTCAAAGGTGTCGGTCACGGCCCGGTTGCGCCGGACATCGGGCGGAACCTGGGCGAAGCGGTTTGGATCGTAGGAGGGCCGGTTGGCCAGGGCGAGGATCTCCCCCGTGGAAGGGTTCATCACCACGATCGAGGCCCCTTGGGCCTTGTACTTTAAAACGGCGGTTTCAAGAGCCCGCTCCGCGATGAACTGGATCGCCGTATCCACGGTGAGAACCAGTTCCAGGCCGTCGCGGGGTGAAACCATCTGCGCCTCCCAGGTGCCGATCGGCCGGCGGCGGGCGTCCCGGGCCAGCCAACGCCAGCCCGGCTCTCCTTTCAGAAGACGGTCATAGGCAAGCTCGAGCCCCTCGAGCCCTTGGGCGTCCAATCCGGCGAACCCGAGGAGATGGCTGGCCAGCTCTCCCTGGGGATAGACCCGCTGGGGCTCCATGAGGAAGTCGACGCCGGACAGATGCATCGACTGGATCTTGGCGGCGGTCTGATAGGGAACACGGCGGGCAAGCCAGACAAAACCGCGATGCGGATCCGAAAGTTTCCGGGAAAGCTCACCGGCGGAATAGCCCAAGAGGCCGGCCAGGTGCTGGGCCGTGGCGGCTGGATTCTTCACATGGCGCGGATCGGCAAAGACGGAGGTCAGCCGGATCGAAACGGCCAGGGGCCTTCCGTGGCGGTCCAGAATGTCTCCCCGCAGAGGGGGAAGCTCCAGAACTTGAAGGTGCTGACGCCGGGCGATGGAAACCCAATGGGAAGGATGAAGAACCTGCAGCCAGACCAGACGCAGCCACAGGGCCCCGGTGATCAGGAGAAACCCCATGATCACTGCTACAACGCGGGTTTTCTGAGGGGCGGTTAGCAGCGGAGCCCTCTCTATGCGTCGGCGGAAATGAAGAAAAGTTTCTTAAAGCTTATCCCCCGCTCTCCAGCGCCGGCTGCGCCTCGGCGGACCTGACGCCTTCCAGCCAACGGCTTGCCACTCGCACGGCTCCCTGAAGCCAGCCCCTCACACCGTTGGACTGGATCCACCCCCCCTGGGCGATCGTGGAGAATCCTGATCCCGTTGACGGGACGACTTCCACCGCTTGAGGAGGGGTGAGCTTGACATCGGCAACCGCCAGCCGGCGGTTCAAAATCACCGGAGATCGAAGAGCTAAGACATTGTATTGGATGACCCGGTGCTGGTCAAGGAGATCGATTTTGATCTTCCTTAACTCCTCCACCCGGTACCCCAGATGAATCAGAGAAACTTTCTGCTGAACGACCAACAGCGCCAGGCAGGTCCCGGCCAAGAGACAAACCAGAAACCGCTCGACCTTCATGCGGTCTTCTCTCCCGCCCGCAGCCGCGCCGAACGGGCCCGGGGGTTGCCAGCGATTTCCGCGGAGGATGGCCGGACCGGCTTTGAAGTGAGGACCTTGAACCTTCCTTCCTTTTCCCATCCACGGAAGGCCGATTTGACGATCCGGTCTTCCAGGGAGTGATACGCCAACACCGCCATCCGCCCTTGGGACCCCAGGCGTTCCATCGCCTGGCTCAAACCGAGGGAGAGTTCGTTCAGTTCGTCGTTGACCGCGATCCGGATCGCCTGAAAGGTGCGGGTGGCCGGATGGATCTTTTCCCGGCGGGCCGCCGGGGGGAAAGCCCCTTCGACCGCTTGCGCCAACTGAAGCGTCGTGGAAAGGGGCCTCGCCCGGACGATCGCCCGGGCAATGCGCCGGGCCCAACGCTCCTGCCCGAAATCGATGAGGAGCCGGGCCAATTCCTCCTGGGAGGCATGGTTGACAAGCTCCGCCGCCGTCAGGGAGTCTTCCGGGTCCATCCGCATGTCGAGCGGCCCTTCCCTCAGGAAGCTGAAGCCCCTTTCGGGAGACTCCAGCTGATCGGAAGAAACTCCAAGATCAAACAGGGCGGCATCCAGCGATGCCACCCCTGCCTGATCCAGCGCTCGCCCCAATTCTCCAAAACGACCGCGAAGAAGTTTCACTTGAGCCTCAAAGGGTTTGAGTCGAATTCCGGCTCTCTCCAGGGCCTCGGCGTCCCGATCCAGCCCCACGAGCCTTCCCCGGGGGCCGATCTTCCGGAGCATCATTTCGGCGTGGCCCCCCAAACCCACCGTGGCATCCAGCACCACCTCTCCGGCTTCAAGGGAAAGCTCCCTTAAAACCTCCTCCACCAGGACCGGAACGTGAACGGCGGCTCCCGTTGCCAAACACGACGCCGTTACAGCATGCTGTCGTTCGAGTACCGCCGGATCAGCTCCTGGTAGGTGCGCGAGCGCTGAATCAGCCGCAGCACCCAGGGGTGGTCTCTTTCCCCGGTGATCATCTCCAGGCGATCCTGCAAACTCGAAGCCAGCTGCCAGCGCGCCAGCCAAATGGGAGGCGTTCCCCTCGGAACGCTCGAGAGCCGGTGAACGCTATTCCGGAAGGAGGCGCTCTGCGACGTCTTCATAGGACTCTTTGAACTGCGCATAGAATTTTTTCCACTCCTCCTTGCTCCAGATCTCAATCCGGTTGGAAACCCCCACCAGGATCACATCCCGCTGGATCCCGGCAAAATCCTTCAGGTACTGGGGAACCAGAACCCTTCCCTGCCGGTCGCAGACAAGTTCGCAGGCGCCGGAGAAATAAAAGCGGTTGAAGCGCCTGGCCTCCTGCTTGGTGAAAGAAAGCGAGCGAAAGCGGTTCTCCTGCGCCTTCCACTCATCCTCCGGAAAAAGGAACAGGCACCGGTCCAAACCGCGGGTGACGACGAAGCGCTCCACATAGTGGTCCTTCATCGCCTCCCGGAACCGGGAAGGGATGATCAGCCGCCCCTTTCGGTCAATGGTGTGTTCGTGCTCGCCGTAAAACATGTCCTAAAAAAGCCGCAGGGGCAGCCGCTTGTTTCCTTCACGACTGCCCCTGGGCGTCAAGAGGGTTGTGGATGCACCTGACTCAGTCGCCTCTCCCCCGTAGGGGGCTCCCCGATAAAGGCAAACCCGACGGCATCCACAACCAAGCTCATTTTTCTAACAGATCCTCCACTTTGCTCCACTTTGCTCCATCTCGACCCAAAGTGTACATTGCGCAATAGGCCTTGTCAAGGACAAATAGGGAAAATTTTTAAATCACAACCGGTTGGGACAAAGAAAGGGGACAGACCACCATCCCTTGGGAAAGGAACGGTTTGAAGGAGAGGGAAGCCCTGCTACAGGAGAGAAACCGCTACTGGCCGCCGCGCTCCTTTGAGATGGCGCCGGCCAACCGCTGGAGAGAACGCTGGAACTGCTGCTGCTGTGTTCGAAGGGAGAAAAATTCAGGACCCACACCCAACGCATAGGTGCCGGACCAGAGAATTTCCTTGGTGGCCGCGTCGTGGAGGCGCACATGAACGACCGTCCCCTGCGTGTCATCCACCGAACCGGAGAAAATGGCATCCACTTGATATTGGGTGGCCACTTCCTCAAACTTGGGGACCCCTCCGGTGGGGCCGCTCAAAGGAACCTCAACAACCTCCGGCATTCCGATGCGTCTGAGCTCCTCGGTAAAAAGCTGGGTCACCAACTGCCGGCGGGTGGGATTGTCGGAAGGCAGGGTAAAGGGCATCACCGCGACCCGCTGAATCGTTCCCCAGGGCGCCTCCGGCTTCGTGTAGGTGGTCATGGTGGAGCCGCAGCCGGACAAAACGAACGCGATCACCCCCACCGCACCAAGGATCCCGATGTGCCGCATGCTGTTGATCCTCCTCTGTTTTAAAGGGAGAGAGGGGCCTGTAAGCCGGATTCTGTCGAGGATGGTCATTCCTCTGATGCGACCTACCCACCCTGCCCCGGCGCTTCACGCCGCGTGCAGACGGGCCATCTGACCAGGCAGAGTCTATTTGGTCTTGCTCCGCGGAGAGATTGCCCCGTTTCACCCCCCCCCATGCTTTCTTGCGAAAGCAAAACCGGGGGGACTCGTCTCTGTGGCTCTTCCGCCACAAACCGTGGCGGATCCGCCAATCTTTCTGGCGGAGATCCTCCCCTCACGGGGGGTGGGCGTTACCCACTCCGCTGCCCTGTGGAGTCCGGACTTTCCTCCCCCTTTGATTCGTTTGCTTTTCAAACGAATCAAACCGTCGGGGGCGACCATCCAGCCCCCTCTCCCAAGAGAAAGATTATACCACGATTACCAGAATGTCTTCTGTCCTCGTTCCCGCTTCTTCAGGCCCTCGGAGACGGCCTGATTGGCCAGCCGGTCGGCCAGCCGGTTCTCGCTTCTCGGAATATGCGTGATTTCAAACTCCTCAAACCCCTTCACGAGCTGCCGGATCAGAACGTGCAGCCACCGAAGGGTCTGATCCTTCACCCGATAGACGCCGGTCACCTGGCGGCTCAAGAGCTCGCTGTCGGTGAGGACCTTCACCTTCCGCCTGGAAAGCTTCAGGGATTCCTGGAGAGCGACGATGAGGGCCATCGATTCGGCCACGTTGTTCGTCGCGTCCCCCAGAAAAGAATCGATCTGGCTGATCGGCCGGCCGGATTCCTCGGAGAGGACGACGCCGATTCCCGCGGGACCCGGATTCACCTTGGCTGCTCCGTCGATGTGAATGACGAGGCGCCGCCTGAGGCTACTCGGAGGGCTCAAGCGTGAGGATCCTGGCGCAAGATTCGCAGGTGATGAGCCGCTCTCCCATGTGAATTTCGTTGATCATCTGGGGGGGGAGGACGATGTGGCAGCCCCCGCAGGATTCCTTCACCACGGGGACCAGGGCCAGTCCCTCTTTGTTGGCAAGGATCTTCTCGTACCGGCTCAAGACAGGGGGCTCCACTCTCGGGGTGAGGAGGACTCTCGCCGCCTGAAGCTCCTTGAGGGACGTTTCAATCTGTTGGGCTCGTGTCTCCAGCTCGGCGAGAGTCCTCTGGAGGGTCTCCTCCTGGGCCTTGAGGGCTTCCCGTTCGGAGGAAATCCGGGCCTTCGCCCGGTCGATCTCCTCCATGAGCTTGAGGATCTCCTCTTCGAGAACCGACCGATCGGCCTTCGCTCCCTCAATCTCTTTCTGCATCGCCGAATATTCTTTGTTCGTCTTGACCTGATAAAGCTGGGCCTGGAGTTTCTGGGTCTGGGTTTCCTTCCCCGCCAGATCGATTTCCATCTGATTGCGCTTGACCTCGAGCCCCTTGTGGTGGGCCTCTTCGGCCTTGAGCCCTTCGGCGGCCCGCTCGTGCTGGTCCTTCAGGGCCGCCGCCCGGGCGGGGTGCTGCGAGAGCTCCCGCTTGAGCCCGTAAAGCTGGGCATCGAGCTTTTGGAGCTCCATCAGGGCCTTCAGTTGATCTTGAATGGAAATGGCAGCCATTTTCTCATATCCAAAAGGTCTGGTGGGCGCAACAGGGCTCGAACCTGTGACCTCTACGATGTGAGCGTAGCGCTCTAACCGGCTGAGCTATGCGCCCCAACAGGTTAAGAACCTTATTCTACGGGAAGAAGGGGGGGATGGGAAGAGAGAAACCGGTGTTGACGAAAGAATGGCCTCTAAGGTAGCATGAATTCCTCAGGGGAAGATGTCCATCACCAATCAAAAATACGTCGACCTGTATTCCCAGCTGCACAGCGCCAAGGAATACGGGCAGTCCTGCCATGAATTCTCGCTGCAGATCCTGGCATGCATCCTGGATCTAAAACCGGCCGCCGTTCTGGAATACGGCTGCGGCCAGAGCGCGCTGCACAAAACGATCGGCCCTGAAGGGATCCGTTGGGTCCGCTACGACCCGGCCATCCCGAGCCTGTCTGACCTGACCATCACCCGCTGCGATCTTGTCATCAACACGGATGTCATGGAGCACATCCCGGAACAGGACGTCGACGATGTGTTGGCTCACATCCGATCGTTCTCAGAAAATGTTTTTTTCAATATCGCGACCAGGCCGGCAAAGGAGATCCTCCCCAACGGCGAGAACGCTCATTGCACGGTCTGGTCCAGCGACCAGTGGCTGAACCGGATCAAGAAACATTTTCCATGCGCCGAGGTGGTTTTCTCCTACCCCCTCCATTCCTGCGTGATCATCACCTGGAGGTCTTCTGTGAGCAGGGTCATTTCTGAGATCGAGCGTTTGAAGCAGGCCGCGCGAAGACCGCCTCCCGACCCGATTTACAAGAGGATTTTGAGAAAAGCAAGAAGGGTGATGGGCCGATAGCTCAGCGGTGAGAGCAGCTCACTCATAATGAGTTGGTCCGAGGTTCGAATCCTCGTCGGCCCACTTGATTTTCCGGAGGGAGGAGGGGTTAGGCCCAGCCGTGCTCTTCGCTGAGGGCGCCGAGCTCCAGAAAGCTCTTCAGCCGCCTGGACCGGGTGGGATGTCTCAGTTTTCGAAGCGCCTTCGCTTCAATCTGGCGGACCCGTTCGCGCGTGACGTGGAAGATCTCTCCGACCTCTTCGAGGGTCCTCGGGTAGCCGTCGCCAATCCCAAAGCGCAGCCGCAGGACCTGGGCTTCCCGCTCCGTCAGAGTCTCCAGGACCGCCTCCATCTGTTCCTTGAGCATGGCGTGGGCGGTGGCGTTCGCCGGGGAGACGGCCCGTTTGTCCTCAATGAAGTCTCCGAAATGGGTGTCTCCGTCATCGCCGATCGGCGTCTGAAGAGAGATCGGCTCCTGGGCGATCTTCAGGATCCCCCGGACCTTGTCCACCGGAAGCCGCATCTTGGAGGCGATCTCCTCCGGAGAGGGCTCCTTCCCGTTTTCCTGGACGAGCTGGCGGGAAACCCGGATCAGCTTGTTGATCGTCTCCGTCATGTGGACGGGGATCCGGATGGTCCGGGCCTGATCGGCGATCGCCCGAGTGATCGCCTGCCGGATCCACCAGGTGGCATAGGTCGAGAACTTGTAGCCCCGCTCGTATTCGAACTTGTCGACCGCCTTCATGAGGCCGATGTTTCCTTCCTGAATGAGGTCGAGGAACGAGAGGCCGCGGTTGGTGTATTTCTTGGCGATGGAGACGACGAGGCGCAGGTTGGCCTCCACCAAGGCTTTTTTCGCTTTGATGTAGACCGCCTCCCGGCGCTTGAGCTGGAGCATCAGCTCCTCCATCTCCTTGGGAGATTGGCCTAGAAGCCGCCGGTTTTCCAGAAGCTGCTTTTTGAAGACCGACATCTTTTTCCGGGTCCCGGCTCCTCTCCTGGCCCGGACCCGGGTGATCTCCCGGCGCAGGCGGTTGCTCTCGTTGAAGGCGGCTTTAAGCTTCTTGGCGATTTCCTCCACCACCGGGCTCATCAACCGCATCGCCAGGATGTACCCGAACCGCTTGGCTTCCGACCGGGTGGACCTCACCTTGGCGGCCAGCCGCAGGAGCTTGGGGAGAAGCCGCTCCTTCCGCCGGAAATCCTCGGTGACATATTCCTCGGGGTTGGTCTTTCTCTTTTTGATCCGTTCAATGAGCTGGAGCACTTCCCGTCGGGCCAGGACGGAGGAAAAGGCGGCCTCCCGGTATCGGGCCTCGGCCTCCTTGATCTCCTTGGCAAGGCGCAGCTCATTCTCCCTGGAAAGAAGCGGAATCTGGCCCATCTGCCTTAAGTACATTCGGACCGGATCGTCCACCGGCTGGGAGCGCGGCGTGGGCGCCTCATGTTCCTCCTCCGACTTCTCCTCGGCGGCGGTCTCGGACTCCGCCTCTTCCCGCTCGTCCTTCTCCTCCTTCTCTTCCTTGTCCTCTTTGTCCTCTTTGTCCTCTTTGTCGGAAGGGGCGGCGGGCTTGGCCACTTCGGAAGAGTCGACGATCTCAATGTTCTCGTTGCCGAGAATCGTCAGGATCTCATCAATCTCCTCGGAGGAGGTGACCTTCTCCGGAAGAAGGTCATTGACTTCCTCATAGGTCAAGCGGCCCTTTTCCTTTCCGAGGGCAATCAGTTTTTTTAACTCATCCAGCCGTTTCATCGCGTGACGTCCTTTTTGAGTCGAAGAAGAGTTCAAGGTTCCGCCTGCCCCACGGGGGCCTTGACAAGCTGGTTGTACTGAAGGATCAACTGCGCCGTCGTTTCTTCGTCGCCGGAAAGCTCCGCCTTTCGGATCGAAGCCTGCAAATTCTCCAGGGAGGTCCGCCGCTGGCCCTGTTGGATACACTGAATGACCTCCTCCAGCGCCCGGTCTTTTTCCTCCACGGAATCGGCCCAGGCAAGCCACCGAATCACCCGGCTCTCCCAATCACCGGTTCCTCTTTCAAAAAGATTAAGGAGTTCCCGGTGGTCGCGAGGCAGCGCCGATTTCTCCCTGGAGCGGTTCATCAGCTGCGAAACCAGTTCCCGGACCTCCTCGCCTTTCAGCTGCTCCGGCTCCAGGCGGCCCTCAAGCTGCGCCACCCGGGATGGATCCTCCACGATCAGCCCGGCGAGGAGATCCTCCGCGCTCATCGCCTTCACCGCCTGGGGCTGAGCGATCCCCTTGGGACGCCAGGAGCTGGAGCTGCCGGAGAGCTTCGTTTCCTTCAGCTCGCTCCACAACAGCGTCTCGGCGACGCCCAAAAGCTCGCTCAAACGCTTGATGTACTCCCCCCGCTGAATCGCGTTGGGGACCCGCTTGATCGTCGGGAGCATCTCCTCGCAGATCCGGACCCTTCCTTCCAGGTCGTTCGGGTCGAACCGCCGCCTGAGGAGTCCCAGCTTGTAGTCGAACAAATCCTGGGATTCCTGGATGACCTTCAAAAAGGCCTCCATTCCCTGTTTCCGGATCAAAGAGTCGGGATCGAATCCGGCGGGAAGGGCCGCCACCTTCACCCGCATCTGGGCCTCGAGGAAAAGATCGAGCCCCCGCAACGTCGCCATCTCCCCGGCGTAGTCGCCGTCGTACACCATGACGACGTGCCGGGTCATCTTCCGGATGAGCTGCACCTGGTTCTCCGTGAGACTCGTCCCCATGGAAGCCACCACGTTCCGGATCCCGTGCTGAGCGGGGCTTAAAAGATCCATGTACCCCTCCACCACGATGCAGAAATCCTTCTCCCGGACATGCGGCGAGGCCAGGTGGAGTCCATAGAGGATCCGCCCTTTCACATACAGCTCTGTCTCAGGGGAATTCATGTACTTCGGGGTCGAGTCATCGAGAACGCGTCCCCCGAATCCAATCACCCGTCCCCTCGCGTCCCAGACGGGAAAGAGAACCCGGTCCCGGAACCGATCGTACCAGCCCCCGGAACCCTCCCGGGGGACCGCCAGACCCGCTTTCTCCAGGGCCTGGGGAGAAAGCTTCTCCTCCTTCCCCCTGGCAAGGAGGCCGTCCCAGCGGTTCGGGGCATACCCGAGGCACAGGGTCTCCCACATCTGGGGCTCAACCCCGCGCCGGGTCAGGTAGTCGCGGGCCGACTGCCCTTCCTTCGACTTGACGAGCAGATCGTGGTAAAAGCGGGCGGCCACTTCATGGGCCCGGTACAGCTCTGGATGCTGCTTGGAAACGGCCCCTCCCGAAACCTGAGGCACCGCCACTCCCGCTCGCTCGGCCAGCAACCGGACCGCCTCCGGGAACTCCAGCTCCTGATGCCGCATGACGAACGTCAGGGCATCCCCTCCAGCCCCGCAGCCGTAGCAGATGAAAAACTGCTTGTGCGGATAGACCATGAACGAGGGGGTCTTCTCCGGATGAAAGGGGCAAAGCCCTTTGAAATTCCTCCCCGCCCTTTTCAAGGAAAGAGCCGCGCCGATCACCTCGACGATGTCCAGGCGTTCCTGGATCTCTTGAATCGTTCGCTCCGGAATCATCGGAGGCTCTTCGCCGCCTGGGCCACCTTTGGAAAAACCACGTCGTAGACCTTCGGCGCCAACCGCGAGACGCGCGGACCGGAAAAAGAATGTTCCTCGATGGAAGCGTCCAGGTAAGGAGAGGAAAACTGCCGCAGGATCACCAAGAAGAGGCTGACCGTCAAGGCCGCCCGCACCCATCCGGCCAGGAGCCCCCCCATTTGATTGACGCTGTCCTGAAAATTGATCTGGACAACCTGCTCCAGCCGACGGCAAACCCAGGTCAAAACCAGGTACACCCCCCCACTCAGGACCCCCATCGCCAGGGCAGCCGCCCACTCGATCGTCAAAGGAGTCTGAGCGCTCACCCAGTCGCCCAGGTCCTGATAGGTCCTGAAACTGACAAAGAACCCGAAGAGGACACCGGCCAGTTTTACAAGCTCAGAAGAAAGCCCCAACCGAAAACCGATATAACCCATTCTGATTAAAAGAGTTAGGAGTAGAACATCGACCCAGTTGAATCGGCTGATTGGGATGTCGCCCACGGCGCTTTTGGGAGATTTTAAGAAAGTATACCCGATGGACCTTCCAAGTGTCAAGGGGACCTGATAAAAAACCTAGGAGGCAGAGGGCAGGCGGATGCCGGGTTCCAGTTTCTGGATCTCTTCGGTCAGCTCAAAGAGGCGCTGCCGGATGGACGGCTCCCTGGACCCTTTCAGCCACAAGGCATAGCCATCCAGAAACTGATCCAGGAGGGACTTCAAGGGGAGCTCCAACTCCAGATCCGCGAGCTCCTTCCTGAAGCCCGCGAGCTGATCCGCCTGAACCGGCTCGATGAGGTGGAGGTAATCCATCCGAATCCCCTCCAGGATGGAAAGATAGCGCCCTGTGGTGTCGGCCAGCTTCGCCTGGATCTCGGCGACTGCCGTCCTTTTTCCGTAGATCCGGCGCTGGTAGTCGGAGGCGGTGAGGTAGTACCTTTTCAGGCGGTCCACCTCCTGCCGGGACTCCTTCCAGAGCCGGCGGAAGAGGCCGAGGGTGATCAAAAGATCGTCCGCATTGATCTTGTAGATCCAGTAGGCCTGGACGCGGTCCTCGGCGTGGGTCACGGAATGGTAGAGATCGATTTCGTATCGGAACAGGGACGGGGAGATGCCTTGAAGATACCCGGGGTCGATGTAGGAGACGAGAAGCCCGGCCAGGTAGGCATTCACATCCTCATCGGGAAAACCGCCTTCGTTGGTCTCCAGATGCAGCTTCAGGCGGGTCTTCAGGAGCATCTCCATCATCGCCCCGAAGGTGGCCTCGGTCTGGAGACTGGGGATCTGCACATAAGGAGTGTCCAAGCGGAACCGCATGGCCCGGGTCCTCCGATGATTATACCAGGCGGCTCTTCGGTTTCGCGGTCCGGGTGGGTCCTGGAGTCTGCGCGGACCCTTGGGGCCCGGAGGGGTACTCCTCCAACGCGGGAGCAGTCCCTTTCCCCGGCGAAGAATACAACTCGCGCCAGTTCATCCAGAGAACCCCCAGGGTCAAACCCACCCCCAGCATGATCCAGGGAAGAAGGAAAGCCCAGGGGGTCGAGGATCTCGCCCTGCCTTCTCGGTTGGGGAAGCGCCAGGGGACCCTGGGATCCCACGAACCCGCAGGAACCGGAAAATTATCCCCGTATTCGAGGGGCGGGCGCATGTTGGCTTGCCTCCATGAGCTCGCTGGCCAGCCGCTTGGCTTCCGGCGTTCCGCTGGTCAACCGGCGGAGCAGCCGCTCCTCCAGATCCTGGTCGGTCCGAAGCCCTTCGCCGCTGACGTTCGCTTTGCGCAGCAAATCGATGAGGGCTGAGATCACCCGGGTCCGGGGAAATTTGACCCCCGTCGAGAAAAGGGCGTCCTTCCCCAGCTTGTCGAGATAGTCCACTTGAGACCGGTCCAAGAAAGTCACCACACGATGGACTTGCTTTCCCTGCTCGTTCATGTTCCCTCCCACACTTTTTTTAACTCTCAACTCTCGGCTCAAAAAAACGCCTGAAGGCATCCACTGACGAAACCTCCAGGCGTTCTGCACCTTTGGCAGTCCAGCTGTCCGCCAACGATCTCTGGCGGGCCTGTGACTTTGCGCCCCACCGTTACCGGTGGTTAGCCTTTGTCAGCGTGCCAAACCTTCCATTGTCCTTCCAAGGGAAGTATGGTCTACCTTGTGCCAATTTGTCAAGGTGGACTAAGAAGAAATTTCACGAAGGAAAAAAGAAACGACGCTTAAAGCGCAGGCAACCGCCGTCTCCACCCGCAGAACCGCGGGCCCCAGGGAGATCCGATGGGCGCCGGCTCGAACCGCCTCCTCGACCTCTCCCGGGGTGAAATCCCCCTCAGGCCCGATGAGAAGGAGCAGGTTC
>JACPXR010000030.1 GCA_016196465.1 Candidatus Omnitrophota bacterium
GACCAGTTGGCGATCTGGGCGGTCACCGTCGGAACGAACATGGCGGCCAACACGCCGCTCCTCGGGGCCGAGGGGCCCTTCGCCATCGTCACCCCCGAGAATGACGCCCGGTTCCTTCTTCTGGGGTCGAAGCTCGTGGGGCAGTCGGGCCTCTTGAGGTTCTACGTGCTTCACTGCGTCTTCCTGCCCCTGGCCTTTGTGATTCTGGTTTCGGTCCACTTCTGGCGGGTCCGGAAGGATGAGTTCTCGGCGGTTCCTCTTCCTCCCCAGGAGGAGCGGAAGAAGGGGGTGGAGGAATGGCTTAAAGGACATCCCGAGGCGCTCCAGGAAAAGGTTTTCACATGGCCGAATCTGGTTTCCCGGGAGTTCGTGGCGGCCCTGGCGCTGACCCTCGTGCTCGTCGTCTGGTCTATCTTCGGCCACGCCCCCTTAGAGGAGCTGGCCAACCCGAACAAGACCCCGAATCCCTCCAAGGCGCCGTGGTATTTCGTGGGGCTTCAGGAGCTCTTGGTCTACTTCGATCCCTGGATTGCCGGGGTGGTCCTGCCCACCTTGATCCTCATCGGGCTCATGGTCCTTCCGTACGTCGATTCCAATCCACGGGGGGTCGGCTACTACAATTTCCGAGATCGGAAATTCTCCACCGGGATCTTCACCTACGGGCTGGGGCTTTGGTTCGCGCTGATCGTCATCGGCTATTACCTCCGGGGACCCGGGTGGGAGATTTTCATGCCCTGGGAGCCGTGGGATCACTTCCGGGCGAGCTCCCAGGTTGCCTTGAAGAACATGCCCAATCCCGTGGGGATCGGGTTTCTTCTGGCCTATGCCGCGGCGGGGATGCTGCTTCCTGCCCTGCTGTTCAAGAAGTTCACCAAGGCCATGGGCCCGGTCCGCTATGGGATTGTGATGTTCTTTGTCCTGGCGATGTTCTTTGTGCCGGTGAAGATTCTTTTAAGAAACGTCTTCATGATCAAATACATCATCTCTTTCCCGAACGTTAACCTCAACATCTGACCCTCATGCGCCGCGGGATCTGGAACCGGTTGTTTCTGGCCTCGAGCTTCGGGCTGATCGCCTTTCTGATTTTCCTCATCGGGCAGGAGACCCTTCCCGAGTGGAGGGGCGTTCAGGCGGAGTATTACAGGCGCCTGGCCCAGGTGACCCAGGATCCGTCGAAGGCCCGAACCCCCCTCAAGGTCCAGCAGATCCACCTTCCGGAATTCCGCCGGACGGATCGCTGCGTGACCTGTCACGTGGGGATCGACAACCCGAAGATGAAAGACCAGCCCCAGCCCTTCGCGGCCCACCCGGATTTTTCAGATCCGCGGTTTCTCGCGGAACATCCCTTCAACGAAATCGGCTGCACGATCTGCCATCAAGGCCAGGGTTCGGCCACGACGAAAAAGCACGCCCACGGGCCGGTCTCCCACTGGGAAGAACCCCTCCTCAGCGGGGAGCTGACCGTGGGGGCCTGCACCACTTGCCACCAGAATGTCCAGGGGTTGAGAGGGGCCGAGCGTCTGGTCCAGGCGATGGCCCTGTTTGAAGAGAAGGGCTGCATCGGCTGCCACACCCTGCACGGCAAGGGGATGCTGGTGGGCCCCGAGCTCGCCGAGACCTGGGGAAAATCGGTCGATCAATTTGACTTTCGCTACATCCGCGGAGAGAAGACGGTGACCCACTGGGTGATGGATCACTTCAGGGATCCCCAGAGAACGGTCCCGGGCTATCCGGCCCTCGGGGTTCCGGAGTCGGCGATGCCCAACTACGAGCTGACCGAAGAGGAGATCCGGCTGTTGACCGCGCTGGTCCTAAGTTTCCACTCGGAGGAGGAGAAGGAGGAGAGGCCGGTCCCGGCCCGTTACAAGGTTCCTTACATCCCCCAGCCGGCGGAGACGACCTTTGCCTCTCCGGTGGAGAGGGGACGGCACGTTTTCCAGAAATACGGATGCGCCGCCTGCCATGGTCTGGAAGGGCGGGGCGGCATCCGGAACAAGAACATGGATGTCGGGGAAGAGGTCCCCGCCCTCCTCTACGTGTCCGACGGTTACAGCAAGGATGAACTCAAGGCGATCATCCGGGAAGGGCGCTATCCCGCCAAGGCGGATTCCGCCGGCCCGTCTCCTGCGCTCTGGATGCCCTCCTGGAAGGAGAAGATCTCTGAAGAAGAGCTCGATGCCCTCGTCGAGTACCTGGTGAGTCTCAAATCCGTCTCTTAGGCTCTCTTCAGGCGGCCGTCTTCCTTCTCCTCCTCATCGCTGGAATCCTGGGCTGGGGGACTTTTTACGAGGCCCGGTTCGGAACGGCGGCGGTCCAGCGGTTCGTCTATCAGTCGGGGTGGTTTCAGGCGCTCTTGGGGTTTCTCGCCGTCAACCTGGCCGCGGCCGCGCTCCAGCGCTGGCCCTGGAAACGGCGCCATGTCCCGTTTGTCCTGGCCCACATCGGGATCATCCTCACCCTGATGGGGGGGATCCTCGGGGGCCGTCTCGGGGTCGAGGGGCAAATGATCATTCCCGAAGGGAGTTCCTCCTCCGGTCTGCAGCTTCCCCGGAACGTTCTCGTGGTCCATCAGCCGAATCCGGGGATTTACCGGGAATTCCGGACCGATTTTGAGTCGACCGCCTGGGTCCATGAGCCCCACGCGCTGTTTGAGGTGCCGCTCAACGAACGCCCGCTCCGGCTGGTGGTGGACCGGTATTACCCCGACGCCTCCATCGAGGAGGAGATTTCGGATGAGGGAATCCGGGAAAACCCGGCCATTCGCCTGCTCCTTTCCCGCGGGCAGGCGGAACGGTCGGCCTGGCTGTTCAGCCGGGACCCCAACCGGTTCGCCGCCCTCTGGGGAAATGGGCACCTGCTTTTTCTCGAGCTGACCGGTGGTCAGGCATCGAAATTGCTCCGGCGGCTTCCTCCCCATTCAGTCGTTTTCCTGAGGAAGCCGGACGGCACCCTGGCGGCTCTCCTCACCGGGGAGGGAAGCCAGCGGCGCCGGATCGATCCCCTGGAGGTCGGCAGGCGTTACCCCCATCCGTGGCTGGGGGTCGCCTTCGAGGTGGAGGCGAGCTATC
>JACPXR010000047.1 GCA_016196465.1 Candidatus Omnitrophota bacterium
GAGCATCCCTGGAACCGTTTTATCATTCAGGCTCAAGGGAATCTCAAACATCGCCATATTTCCCGGATACCGCTTCACCCCGCCGGCACGCCGCTTCAGGATTTCCTCATACCTCGGATCGGCCAGCGACCCGACGGCCCCCACGATCTCCCCCAGGGGCCGCGGCTGTTTCAATCCCTGAACCAGCCGGCCATTCACCCAGGCCCCGCCGATCCCGAGCCCGGTGACCATCCGAAGCCCCTGCTCCCCATACGACCGATATTCGGGGGCCACGATGAGGGTCAAGACCGGCCGGTAAATTCCTCCAGGGCCTCGCCAGGCCAGGGTACGGCTGCTGAGGTAATCGCCCCCTTCGCCCAGGTAAGCGGAGGTCCCGTCCACGGGATCGGAAAAGAGGATTGACCGGGCGTCGGCCACCGGCAGATCTCCCTCTTCTCCAATGCCGCTCGTCTGGGGGAAGTACCGCTTGAGGATCTCGTTCGAACGCTCCTGGCCCGTCCGGTCCGCCACGGTCACCCAGCTTCCGTCCGCCTTCTTCTCCACCAGCGTCTGCCGATTTACCTTTACATTGACCCGCTCCTGAACCAGGTAACGGGCCGTCCAATCCATATGGGCGGGAAAGAGGCGGTAGACCCTGGCCACCGTCTCATAGAGGGCCTCCTGCTCCTCAAGGGGAAGTTGCCGGATCCAGGAATACCTCGGATCCAGTGAAGACTCTTTCTTCAGTTCCTCGACGGCACGGGGAAGGGGGTCCTGCAGCCACGGCTCGATCATCCCGGCCCCGCGGGTGGGAACGGCCAGGATCACGGCGTTCTTCGCCAGCAGATCCTCCGGTCGGCTGAAGAGAGGCGTCCCCTTTTCATCCTTCAGATTCTCGTAGTAGCTGTCAAACAGGTCCTGGACGAGCCAGACCTCCGACCCTTTCCGGACCAGGACGGTCCCATCCCCTCCGAAACCGCTCAGCCACCCCACCCCCAGCTTCTCGACGCTCGAGCCGGCCTGGTTGGCCAGCGTCGTCATATAGGGGGGATAGACCACCGAGAGATGGTCCCGAAGACTGGCGTATTCCTCCTCCATCAGTCTCCCAAGGGCCATCACATTTCCCCACCGAAGGGCCTGGGCCGCTTCCTCCACCCGAGGGATGCTGCCAAGGATGTGCTGAACCCTTCTCTTGACCGCCCACCCCCCGACCGGCTCCGGAAGTTGCGGATATCGCCTCCGGAACCGATCCGCCCAGTCGGGCGAGAGCTGTTTCTTCAACTCTTCGGTGGTGATCCTCTCGGGAAGCTTCAGCATCTCCACCCATCTCTGGAGATTGGCCGAGCTGAGATTCCTCTCTCCCATCGCCCAAGCGACCAGATCCTCCCACGACTGCATGGGGATGATCTGCCTTCTGTATCGCTTGAAATCCCGGTGACGGACAAGCCGGGTCTTCAACAACCCCAGCGCGACCCAGGAGGTCTCCGCTGAGATCGTGTTGAAAGACTCACGGACGCTGCCGGTCTTGTCCGCCTTGGCCAAGCTGTCCATCAGGACCAACTGGGCCTCCTTCGGAACGGGAAGATACTCGATCGACTTCAGATCCGGCGAAACCTTGACCGCGTACCCTCTTCTCCCCAGGACGGCGGCCGCGTGATCCAGGTTTCCTCCCCGGGTTCCGACGTACCATTCCGCCTCGCCGCTCCCCCGGATCAGGCGGATCGGATCCACCGGCCTGCCGTTGGCCCGGTGGAGGGCGATCCCGGCCGCCACCACCAGGAGCGACGAGGTGCTCAATCCCCTCTCAATGATCGAAGGAGGGGTATCTACCATCAGATCGATCCCCCGGATCTTCCCGGCCGGATCACGACGCTCCCAATCGTTCACCCAGTAGAGGGAAGCCCCCTTGCCGTAGTTGGACCAGTCTCCCTTGGGAACGCCGACCTTCTCCAGGATCCGGTTCCAATCGGTTCGATCCGCTCCGCTCAGCTCCTCTCGAGCCCGGTTCAATTCCTCGACCATGTCAAACCGGGCGTCTGGGTACTGCCCCGCCAGATTCGGATCTCTCATGGGGAAGGTGCTGGCCATCCGCATGAGGGAATCCTCCCGAGGGCGGAAGGCGGCCAGCGTCCCCACCGGCAGGGTCATCACGATCTCCCTGCCTCCGTTGTAGTCGTTGTGGACTCCCATCAAGACCGTCCGGGCCGGGACCCAGATCAACCCCACCGCCCCAGGGCCGAACTTCTCTTCAAACCGAACCACCCCCTCCCTGGCCCGGTTCAGCTCCTCTGAGAGCCGCTTCGGATCGTGCCCGTGGATCGCCACCCATTCCGCCAGCATCCCGACCCCCTGAAAGAATTCCCGGTCCGTCCGGGGATCCTTCGCCAGGAAATCGACCAGATCCACGGACGGGATCAGCCAATCGCGCAGAACCCTCTCATCCTGAAGCAGAGCGATCGCCTGGTCCAGACCCTGCTTCCATCTCTCGGCGGTCCTCAGCCAAGTCCGCCGGATCTGCCCCTGCGCCGGCTGCTCCTCGACGCCGTTGGGCCGCGCCATTTCCTCCAGCCCGGCCCCTGCCGCTGCGCCGGCGAACTCCTCCTCCTTGGAGAGGATGATCTTCGCGGCGACGAGGTTCGGATAGGCGACCCCCTTCTCCTCCGGGTAGCGCTGGGCGGAGGTCCCTTGGGCCGCGAAGGCCTTCATATCCTCCATCACCTGGGCAAGCTGCTCGGCCCGCGTGGCGACCTTCCGCAGATGGACCGGATCCGTCGTGGGCCGACCCGATTGCAGGTCAAGATCGCTCAAGAACCGGTTCACCTTCCACCGGAAGACCTTGGCCGCGAGATTCTGGGCCATCTCTGAAGCGAGCTGATTGCGCGAAAGGGGCCCCGCCGGCGGCTCCGAGGAAACTCCCAACCGGGATTCGAGACCCCGGAACGCCTCCTGAAGATCCTCCGCCTGGGAGAGGGTCATCTCCCCTCGACGGGCCGCCTGCCCCGCCACTCCCCGGATCCTCCCGATCAGAGGTTCCGTCTCCCTCAAGAGCACCGAGAGAGTCGCCGCCGCCCTTCCCGCCGCGGCATCCTGCTCCCGGATGTTCTCCGCGTCGACCCCGGAATAGGTGGCCTTCTTCTTGGGGATGGCGAGCTTCTCGTACTTCTTCTTCCGGATCGTCGGCGTGTCCTTGAGCAAACTATCGAGCGCCGCGGTCAGCTCCTTCACCGTCTCCGGCTGATTCAGCCCAAAGACCCCCTCCACGTGACCCATCAGCTCCTCGGCCTCCAGGTCGTTCAGGAAGGCAAGCCACCGGGGATAGACCGTTTTGAACAGCCCGTCGAGGAATTGGTTCGCTTCCGGGGTCGGCTCACCCGTCGCCGGGTTCTCGCGGGGCAGGAACATGACCACCGGCAGGATGAGGCGCCGGGTGACCCCCAGCTCCGTCTTGGAGCGCCTCAGCCACAGCTTGTAGAGGTAGTAGCTGCGGCCCGGCGCGCCCCCCCTCTGGGTATCCGGCGCGGCGGTGTAGGAAACCCGAATCTCGTAGCCGCCGTCGTGGATGGCCCGGCCGTCGGGAAGCTTCCGGTTCCCCGCCCCCTTGAGCTGATAGGCCTCGATGTGGTTGATCGGCTCGGAGACGGTGATCTGCCCCGGGGAGACCGGCTCGCCGATCACCTCCGAGATGAGGGCCGCCGTTTCCGCCTTGAACTGCCGGACCCATTCCCCGCCCGGCTGGAGCAGGCGGTCCGCGGTATCCTTGAACGGCCTCTGGTCCGGGATGCCGACCCCCAGGTGGACCTCGGTCTCGTAGCCGGGGTCGGCGTTGCGCATCGCCGGCAGGATCCGGTGGACGATCCGGTGGAGGAGATACTGGAGCTGGCCCGGCTGGTACCAGGCGGTGTCCACCTCCTGCTTCAGGCGCTCCTTGACTTGGGTATCGTCGATCAACAGGTCAATCAACTGCTTCACCCATTCCGGCTTGCGGTACAGGTTGAACATCGAGCCGAACGCCTGGAACATGTCCCGGACCTGGACGAGGTCGCCGATGAACGCGGCGGCCGATCCCTCTCCCCCTCCCGCGGAAATCAGCCGGCGGTCCCCGTATCTCTCAGCCAACTCCACAATCAGGTTGTTGAGGGCCTGAACCACATTCGCCTCTCCCACCTCCGCCGGCTTGTATTGATAGCCGAGGCGCTCCTTCCCGGCCAGGATCTCCACGGAAGGGGTGGTGGCGTCGTTGGAGGCGATCCCGATGCCCTTCTTCCCGGCCTCCCTGGCCGTCATGTCGAGGTTCACCACATCCAGCATGAAACCGTACTGCGGGTCCATGTAGAGGAACTTCTTCGTGGCCGGGTCCCGGTAGACCAGCCCCTTGCGGTCTCCGTCCGGGTCCGGGTTGACCAAAAGCGGCGTGATCCCCGCCCGGTCGAAGGCGTCGGCCATCTTCTCCCCGAACTGGATCAAGCTCTTGGCGGAGACCTCGCCGGGCGGCAGGGGATGGGCGAATTCCGCGGCGTCGGCCCCGATCACCACGTAGCCGCCGACCATCTCGTCGAACAGGGGCAGATCGGTGATGCGGGCCCCGCCGTTGGCGTCCAGGACGACGGTCACGCGCCTCTTGTGAAGATCCCGGGAAAGCTCCTTCACCGCCTGATCCAAGGCCTCCCCCGCGGCGTCGAAACGGCCGGTGGCGACCTGCTTGAGGTACTGGTGGTACCGTCGCTTCGAGTCGGCGTACTCCTCCGGCATCCGGCGCATGATCTGTTCGATCTCGGCGTTGAGCGCGGGGTCCTCCAGCATCTCGATGACCGCCTTCACCTGGTCGAAATCCTGCACCGCCGCCCGCATCTTTTCGTTGAACTCCTCCGCCTTCGCCCAGGGGAGGATCTGCCCCAGCCAGAGCATCAGCTTGGTCCCCTGGTGCCCCTGCTTGATGTGGCTCGGCGTGATCTCATAGGAGGCAAGCAGGTTCTCCTCCGGATCGGAGAGGAGGGCCCGCGCCGCCGCCTCCGGAGCGGAGGCGATGCCGATGAACTTCACCCCCACCCCCATCTTGCGGAAGACCCGGGCCGCCACCTGGAAGATGGCGGGGCCGGTGCTGCGCGGATCCATCCCGATGGCGACGCTCCAGTGATCAGGCATCCGCCTCTGCGCCTCGTCCCGCCCCAGCTCCTTCCGCCACGCCCGCATGTTCTCCACAAAGAGCTTGGCCACCAGGGCGAACAGGACCTTGACCAGGTCGTGGGGCTGGGAGCCGATGTCCGACACGAGCTCCGCGGAGGGGAACCCGTCGTTCTTCAAGCCGGCCTCCACCTGCCCGATGGGGGCGGCCATCCTCTGGCCCGACCCGGTGAGCAGGGAGAGCTTCTTCTTCGGATTCACCCAGAGCTTGAGCTGCTCGTGAAGCCGGCGCATCCTCTCCTCGGTCATCTCCCCCGCGAAGATCGGCGTCGTGGGGGAGCCCAGCTCCATCTTGTGGACCGGATCGATGAAGGCGGTCAAGGCGTCCTTGAAGTAATAGTCGGCGTACGGCCCGCGCGCCTCCTTCGAGCCCTGATATCGCTCCGCAAAAGCGCGCACGGCCGGCTCCAACCGATGCACCCGGGCCTTCACGATGACGTCGCGCGCGGCGGCGGCCACCGCCTGGTTCGGGTGGTTGAGCGAGTGGATGACCGACGCCACCTCCTCGGCAGTCAACTCAGGCCGCCCCTCGGCGATGTCGTAGAGGAGCCCATAGAGCCGGTGCAGCTCCTCCCGGTTCTCCTGCCGCTCCCAGAGATCTTGCCCCACCCGGTCATGCTTCGTCCGGATGATGACCCGCTTCCCCTGCTGGATGTCCCGGACCACCTGGTCCGGATCAACGCTCTCCATCGAGTAGACCGGATGAGGATCGGCGGAAACGGCCCGGCGGATCTCCTCCAGGCCCGCCCCGCTCTCCTTCTGCGCCGGCCGCAGCGAGTCATTCGCAAAGGCAGGAAGTGTCTGGCAGGCCAGAAGCGCCTGAACCACGACCCCGGCGACCAAGCGTTTCTTACTAGATTCACTCAAGCAAGTTGATTGAAAAAAAGTAAGGAATCGGGTATAATTCCTACTAGAGGAGGTAGACCGATGGCATTGGCAAAAATGACGTCTAAAGGCCAGGTGACGATCCCGAAGGAAATCCGAGACTGCCTTCACATCAAGCCGAAAGACAGGTTGGTCTTTACTGTGGACGGTGATCACCTCCTCGTCCATTCGTTACACGGAAATATCCTGGGACTCAAAGGGGCATTTCACCGCAAGGGAATGAAGCGGATCGACTTCAAAGCTCTTCGCCGCCAATTTGAGGGGGCCGCTGCCCAGCGGGTGGTGCGCATCCTCGAGCGATCCCGGTCCGGATGATCTTCCTGGAAACCACCGTTCTCGTCCGATATCTCACCGGTGACGACCCTCAAAAGGCCGCCCGTTGCGAGCGGCTGCTGAAGGCGGCTGCGACCGGCCGAATCACCCTGTACGTGACCCATCTCATGCTTGCCGAGACGATTTGGGTGCTCCACAGCTTTTATCAGTTCCCGAAGGACAAGATCGTCGATGGGCTGCGCCGCCTTCTCAACACTCCCCACATCCACTGCGATGAGGCCCCTCTCATGCTGGCTGCACTCGATCTGTTTGAGTCCAAATCTATTTCGTTCATCGACGCTTATCACGCCGTTGCCCTGCCTTCCCGCGACATTACTGAACTGTACTCCTACGACACCGACTTCGACCAACTCGCCGGCATTACCCGCCGCGAGCCCTGAGGGAGGGCTCTACAACCATATCTGGTTGCTGCGGTCTGCCACCGCCTCCAAACTCCGGATGACCGCCTCGGCGACGGGCGCCCCAAGGAACCGGGCGATTTCCGCCAGGCCGGTGCTGCCCGTGACCTCCTGGACCCCCCGGCCATTCCGGAGATGCTTTAACTTCAGATCCACCAGCGCCTCCCCCACGTTGCCGTGCCACTCTTCCTCGGCGTTGTGGACGGTCACCTGAGCCATATCGAATCCCAGCGCGGCCAGATGCTCCTGTACTGACGCCTGGTGGCGCGCATCGCGCGCGATCAGGTCGGCCCGAACGCCGGTCGCCCCAAACACCACCGCCGCTGCCGCGAACTTGGGGAGTCCCTCCGGCGTCACCACGAAGGCGATCCCCGCCGTCTGCTTGGCCGGTGCCGAGCCGGGAACCAAGGTGAGCTCCGCCTTCAACTCCGACACCGTCTGAATCGGAGCGCCGGTGGCGGTCAGAGTGACCGCAAAGTCCGCGGAGGTCGCCGTCGCCTGGCGCTCCTCGAGCCCCGCCTGGGTCCGCGGCCGCGGAACATACTTGCCGTTTAGACCCTCCTTGTCTCCCTCCCAGCGCCACTCAACGCGGGTGAACCCTAGAGACTTCGTCTGAGGATCGTACTGAAGATCCCAGTTTCCGGAGGCAAGCTCCGCGGCGTAGCGCTTCTGGAGAGCTTCCCCCCATCCTTCACGGATATGCCCGGGGAACGAATTCACTCCTCTTTCCAACACCCTCGCGATCGCCTCGGCCAGCGCCTCCTTGTTGTTCTCCTGGGTCTCCTTCAACTGCTTGGACAACCCCAGCCGGAAGAGCATCCCGGGGATCTTATCGAAGACGAATTGGAGCTCCTCCGGCTTCGCCCCATCATAGAACTGAAACGGCGCGATGTCGGTATACGCCGGAGTCACCCCTTTCACGAAGGCGTAGGGGCCGATCACCAGGGGAAATCCTTTCCCCCCCGGAAGCAGGAGCCGGCTGTTGGCGGCAACCATCACCGGCCCTTCAAAAATCACCTGTTTGGGCCCGCCGCCAGGAAGCCCGGCCCGGGCCCCATCCGATAGATTGGAGGTGTTGGCTACCCGCGCGGAGGTTCCGGGAATCACCATGTCGCGGGCGCTGAGCCCGAAGGCCATCGCGCCGGTGTGATGCCAGGTGAAGCCGTCCCCCAAAACGTTATCCTCCCCGATTCCCCCCACGATGACATGGCGGCCAGCTTCGGTGTTAGCCAGGCGGGTGAAGGCCTCCACCTCGGCCCTGTCTCCCATCTCGGTACTCTCAAGAACCGCCTGGGTCCCCCATGACCGAGGCCCCAGAGCCGAAGTCTCCAGGCGGCTGATCCGAACATCGGACCCTTTCCCAATCGAAGATCCCTCCGCCACCACCATGGAGAGCGTGGTTCCCTCTCCGACCTCGGTGTGGGCAACGCGGGACCTCCAAAGGATCATCCGCCTCCCCTGTTGGTAGGCCTCTTCGGAGAGCCCGGCGACGTGGGTGTAGCTGACAAAGCTCCCCACGGCGATCACCCCGCGCCCGATCTCACTCTTGCCCGTCACGGCGCTTCCCAGAAGGAGGGCGGTCGGGTCCACCTCGGCCGATCGTTCCACCCCAGTGAGGGGGACGCCATCTCGGAGAAACTGCTCGTCCTCCTCCCGCCAGAGCGGCCGCGCCTGCCACAGATCGAGGACCTCAGCCTCATCACTGCTGGCGGCAAGCCTCTCTGCGTCTTCATAGCGGGCGGTAATCCTCTCCAGACGCTCCCTGGCCTGATCCAATGGGATCTGCCACCAACCGACCTCAAGGGGGCCTCTAGCTGACTGAATCGTGTCTTCATAAAGAGAGATCAACTCTTGCCGTCTCTTCTCCTCAGGCTTCTCCATCTCCTGCCGGAGCTCCGCCGCCGCCAGCGCCGCGGCGGTCTTCAGTGCCCGCACCGGCCACTGGGCAATCTCCTCGGCGTAGCGGTTGAGGGCCTTCTCTTTGTCGCTTCGGGTCCAGTTCTGCTCGGCCCCTTTAAGCTCCACGTAGGCCTTGGCCTTCTCCCAGGCCTCCCGAACCAGTCCCCAGACCGCCTCCTCATGGTCTTTGAAGAGCGCCAAGGGCCGCTGGGAGAGGCGGCTCAGATCGGTCTGGAGGCTCCCCGGGAATGACCTGCCCCAGACCTGTCCTTTCAAGTGGGCGAAGGGCATCAAGAGGGTCAGATTGGGATCGCTAAGGAGATCTTCCGCGGAAGCCACCTCCCCATGCTTCAGGCCGATCGCGGTGACGGGGCCGCCGGCGATAAACCCGCTCTGCGCGGCGATCCAGGCATGGATGCTGGGCTCATTTCCCGTGATCCTGGTCAGGACCGGCTCCTTCGCCTTCATCGTGCCGTCGTAGCTGGCCATGATCGTGTCATGCCCCACCACCCCCACAAAGGGGAAGTCCTCCACCACGTGGGTTTTGACCTTCCCATTCACCAGCTCCGCCCAAACCAGTTGGTTGGGCATCGTGGCCTCATTGTAGGAGCGGTGCTGGAAGCGCATCCCCCATCCGACCCAGGACTCCGCCAGCTCCACAGGGACCCCCACCGGCCCTTCCACCGTCACCAACGGCTCGGTGTGGACCAGCGTCATCTTGGCCCGCCGGAGGTGATTCCCCTTCCCGACCTCGCTGTTCTTCAGGAAGCTGTCGATGACCCCGGTCCGCCCGACCTTCTCCTCCATCGAATCGACCCGGACGTTCACCAGGTCCGACCGAAGCACCACCGCCCCGGGCCCGACCTCGGTCAGATGGACCGGCGGAAGCAAGTGGCCGAACATCCCCGGGTCCCAGCCACCCCGCTCCTGCTCTGCCTCAAGGGTCCGGACGACGCTGTCCGTTACCACGGCGTTGCGCCGTATCGCGGAATTGAGAACCAGGGACCCCTCCACCCGGGCGCCGGGCCCGGTCTCGGTCAGCGGCCCCAAGACCAGCGAGCCCTGGGTGATGACCGTCTCCCGGGAGATCCGGCCCAGGTCCACGTCGTAAAGGGGCGACACATTCACCGCCACGTACCCCCCTTGGCCGGTCCGGGCGAAGCCGTTGCCCAGATCCGCCCATCCCCGCGCCCGGATCTCCTCCCGCACGGCATCCGCAATGCCGCTGCGCTGCTCCTCCAGCCCGGCCCTGAGCGAGCCCGAAGGAGGAGTCGAAGGCCCGGCCTGCGGCTCGGTCGAGGAGAGGCCCGAGAGGACCTCCTCGACCGCAGAGTCTATACCCAGGGTCATCACCTCATTGGCAGACAGATCAAAGGTGAGCAGAACAAGAACCACCGGATGAAGTTTCTCCGTTTCTTGGGTTAATAGAGGCGACTCCCCGATCCTCCCCCCTGCCACCTTCTCGATGCCCCGGATAAATCTCCGATCGATATCGGCAGGCAGGGGCGGAAAGTAGGGGGCAATCCCCACAATCGCGGCCGTCCTGACGCCTTCTCTCTCGATCTCCTGCACGTCCACCCTGGGCATCCCATGGTACTGCCTGTACTGCTGGGCCATCCAATCGATCGCCACGCGGTAGGGGTCGTCAGATCCAAACCGCCCGGAGAGTTGGGCCAGGAGCTTCACTTCTCCTTCGGATGGGAAACGGGCCTCAATGCGCTGTTGGATCTGGCCCAGAACCGATCCTCCACTCCCTCTCTCTCCGGCCTGCCGGATTCTCTTTAGCTCGCTGATATCGGCCTCTATGACGGCATACGCTACGCCCACATCATCGCTGGGGTGGATACCAACCTCGGCAGTCAGGGGAATACCCGCTGTCTCGAGGGCCCCCAGCAGGGCCTCAAGAACCCCGGCCTGTTTTCTTGAACCCACAATCATCAGGGTGGCCTGACCTTCCTCCGGTCCGGGGATCGGATCCGCCAATCGGACCGTCTGATCTTTCTTAAACCCCCGGATCAGATCCTCCACCGCCTTCCTGTGGGCTCGCAACGGCTGGGGCAAGACCACCGGCCTAGGCAGAGCCGCCGGAAGAGCCACCGGGCCCGCCTCCAAAGAGACCGGCTGCCAGGCGCCCCCGACATAAGGCCGAAGGGTCGTCAGCACCAATCCCACCAAATTCAAATCGGTGTCGGAGATAAGCTCCGTCGGGAAAGCGACCTGAATGAAGGCGACCGGAGAACTATCCGGCGTCTGCCGGAACTCAGAGACAAAAAGCCTCTGGGCTTCTATGTTTCGCTGGGCGGCCTCGGCGTATCTGCCGATCTCGATCCTCGCGTTCGGCTCGGGGAGGCCCTTCGGCCTCTCATAAGGGCGGAGAATCACGGAAAGGTACGACAGCCCTTCCTCAGGGACCTCTTGAAGGGTGAAGTTGACCCCGTTCTTCAGATAATCGAGATACAACCGGGTGAGACGCTCGATCTCCTCCGGGCTCCGATTCCTCTCATGAAGGAATTCGCTCAGCCGACGCCTTTCCGTTTGGGCCAGCAATTCACTCCGGACTTTCTCCGATACCTCCAGATGCTGGACGGCGGTCAGCGGACGAGCAAGGGGAATCGCTGCCACCATCGCAGTCTCTTCCTCATCATAGAATTCATCGACATACCTTCCGTCCTCTGGGATCGAAACACCCGCTGCTTGAACCGCTGCGGCGATGAATTTCCCTTCCTCCTCTACCGTTCCCAATTTCCTTGCCATGACGAGCAGCAACGAGCGCTCCAGGGGCGCCTCGGGATCCGGCACGATCTCTACCCACGATTTGTTCGTGGCCCGGTAGGCCTGGTACCCTTGCGCCAATTCCAAGATAGTCTGACTCTGAAGATGCTCGTCACGCAGGTGAGTGACGAAGCGCTGGACGTCACCCGGCTTCTTCTCCTCGCCAGGCTTGACACCCACTGTAATGTACTTCGCCTGCTCCGCAATGGTGTCAATCGTTCGCAAAAGGCGCTTCGCTAAGAAACCAATGGACTGTTCAAAACGGTCCAGCAGAGCGCTCGCTGAGAGATCTTCCCCCAGGTAATACGC
>JACPXR010000043.1 GCA_016196465.1 Candidatus Omnitrophota bacterium
GGTGCCAGGCCAAACGGCTGGGTCTTCAAGAGAAGATCCCTCCGCCCGCCACACCCATCCGGCGAAAGAAGATTCGCTATCTTTGCGGAATCGTCGAGAGAAACGGCCTTGTCCTGATCGCCCGCCGGCCCGTGTCGGGCCTTCTCGGAGGGTTGTGGGAATTTCCGGGAACGGATCAGCCCCACTCGGAGCGGCATGAGCGGCAGGTCCTCGCCCGGGAGATCCGGAGGGGGCTGGGGATCAGGATTTCTCCGAAGAGCTTCCGGGCCGAGCTTCACCAAACCCTCACTCACCGGGAACTGGAGATTAGGGCCTTCGCCTGCCGCTTTCAGGGGGGGGAGCTCCGGCCTCGGAAGTACCCGGAAGCCCGCTGGGTGCCTAAGGCCGAGCTCTCCGGATTTCCTTTGACGACCGGAATGCGAAGGATCGCCGAAAAGGGGGGTCTTCTAGCCCTTCCGCTCAGTCCTCGTTCCCACCTCGGCGCCGCACTGAAGGCAGGAGTAGCCGTAGAGATCCCCATCGGGGAGGATTAAAAGGAGCTTCTCTCGGGTCGGCATTGACCGCCGGCAGGTGGGGCAGTAGAGGTGGGTGGCGGTCAATTGCTGGAACTCAGCTTGAGGGGTTTCTTCCGAAGAATTTCCTTCCGGTTCCGGAATCCCCGCCCGCCGAAAGGCCTCCTTCCGGCAGGCCTCCGAACAGAGGGGGGCGTAGGGATGGCTGCCGAAAGGGGAGAGGGCCTTTCGGCAGATGGGACAGCGGATCATTGAAATGTTTCTTGGCTCACCATTTCTTCTCTTTCGCCAGCTGAAGGAGCTCCTTAAGACTGTCCACCGCCTTGTCGGGACCGCTCCGGCGGATCTCCTCCTCGCTTGAAAAGCCCTGCCGGACAATCACCGTGAACACCCCGGCATTTCGTCCGGCCTCCGCGTCGATCGGGCTGTCTCCGATCAAAAGGGTCTCGCCGGCCGTGAGATTGCTCTTCCCCATGAGCCAGAGGACTGTTTCCGGAGCCGGTTTCTTGGGGAGATCCGAGTCTCCGCCGATCACCTCGAAGAAAAACCTGTCCACACCAAGGAGTTCCAGAATCCGCCTGGAGTAGGGATTGGGCTTGTTGGTGATGACTGCCTGCTTTCTTTCCTTGAAATATTCAAGGAGATCGAGGGCGCCGGGGTAGAGCCGGCTGTGGTCCAGGAGGTGCTTCGCGTAATAGGGGCGGTAGACCTTCACCCCCTCCTCGATCCGTCCGGGGTCCTCCGTCTTCAGGCACGCGGCAAGAAGCTGCCGCAGGCCCAGCCCCACCGAGCGGATGACCTCCTCCCTCGGCAGGGGTGAGAACCCCATTTCCCCCAGGGTGTAATTGACCGCCTGGACGATGTCGGTCCGGGTGTCCACCAGGGTCCCGTCCAGGTCGTAGAGGATGAGGCGCTTCAGGGGTGGGGTCATGCATCATTCACCGCGTCGACGAGCTCCATGAGCCGGCCGTAATCCTTCCGGTTGAACTGCAAAACGAGGCGGGTCAGGTCGTCGAGTTCTGGCTCATCCGCCTCCTCCGGAAGCGCCGAGCCCTGAGTGATCCCTCCCCAGAGGAGCAGGTCCTTGAACCGCCGCGTGAGATTTTTGAGCTGGTCCTCGCTCAAGGGCCTGCGGAGGCGCAGGACGAGGTTCTTCCCCACCATTCGCATGGAGTGGTAGACCGAATAAAAGCGAAGGATCCGTTCCTTCGCCTCCTCGGCGGAATGGACCACCCGGTAAAGGGAACGGTCGCTGGGAGAGATCACCCCCTCCCCGACCATTCGCTTTTCAAAAAACTCGATGAGCGGCTTCCAAAACCGCCCGCGCGGGGTGTCCACGAAAACAATGGGCCTGAGATCCGATTTCCCCGTCTGCATCAGGGTCAGCGATTCAAACCCCTCATCCAGGGTGCCGAATCCGCCGGCGAAAAGGACCGTCGCGTGGGATTCCTTGATGAAGAGGAGTTTTCTCGTGAAAAAATATTTGAAGTTGATCAGCTTCTCGTCCTTGGCGATGACGGGGTTGGCCTCCTGTTCGAAAGGGAGGCGGATGTTCAACCCGAAGCTGGCGCGGCGGCCCGCCCCTTCGTGTCCGGCCTTCATGATGCCGCTGGCCGCCCCGGTGATCACCATCCAGCCGGCCTGGACCATCTTCCGCCCGAACTCCTTCGCCATCCCGTAAGCCGGGTGCCGGCTCAAGAGGCGGGCCGACCCGAAGACCGCCACTTTCCGGACGGCCCGGTACGGGCTGAACACCTTGAAGGCGTAGCGCAGCTCCTTGACGGCGCTGTTGATCACCTTCAGGTCGAGGGTTGAGGAATGGTCCTGCGCCAGCCGGTAGCCGGAGGTCATCACCTCCGCCGCCAGTCGTTTGTCGAGGGGGTCCTCAACGAACGACAGCCAGCGCTCGATCTGCCGGTCAACCGGCGAGCTGCCCGAGGTGTACCGGCGGCGCAGGGGTGGCCCTTTCTTCCCTTTCACGACCCGGAAAGAATCTGGGGCAAGGTCTTGCCGGTGAGCTCCGCGAGCGCCCTCATATACTTTTGACACGTCTTCTCAACGATCTCATCGGGCAAGGGAGGCCCGGGCGGGGCCTTGTCCCACGGGAGACTCTCCAGGTAATCCCGGACAAACTGCTTGTCGAAGCTTGCCTGAGGCCTGCCGGGAGCGTATCCCTCGACCGGCCAGAACCGGGAGGAGTCCGGGGTGAGGAGCTCATCGATGAGGATCGGCTTGCCGTTTGAAAGGCCGAACTCGAATTTGGTGTCGGCAATGAGAATGCCGCGCGACCGGGCATACTCCTGGGCCATCGCGTAGATGGAGATGCTTGTCGCTTCAAGCTTCTTTGCCAGGGACTCCCCCACGCGAGGAGCCATCTCCTCCCGGGTGATGTTGACGTCGTGGCCGGTCTCCTCCTTGGTCGCCGGGGTGAAGATCGGCTCCTCAAGCTCCTGCGACTCCTTGAGATTCGGCGGAAACCTCACCCCGCAGACCGCCTGGGATTTCCGGTACTCCTTCCACCCCGAACCGGAGAGATAGCCCCGGACGACGCATTCCATGGGAACCACCTCTGCTTTTTCCACGAGCATCGACCGGCCGGCCAAAAGCGAACGGTGTGCTTGAAGGGCTGGATGCCGCCGGCAGATTGAGCCGATCTCAGCCGACACCAAATGGGAGGGGGTGATCGATTTCACCTTCTCAAACCAGAAGGCGGACAGCTGGGTCAAGACGGCCCCCTTCTCCGGGATCCCTGTCGGCAGGACGACGTCAAACGCCGAGATCCGGTCCGTGGCCACAATGAGGAGGTGCTCCCCCAGGTCATAGAGATCCCGGACCTTGCCCCGCTTGAAAAGCGGAATCCCCGGAAGTTTCGTTTCCAACACGGCCTGCCCAAACACGTGAAAGCGGCCCCCCTTTTGGTTCATTGTATACGAAAATAGGCGTTCAAGACGTACTGCTGAACCATCCGCTGGGTATTGAAGCAGGAGCCGTTGAAGGCGATCGCGTGAACCATCACCCGGATGAAAGATTCCCTCTGCCGGTAAAAAAGAGGCAGGATCACCTTCTCCAGCTTGTCGTAAAGGCTCGCCGCGTCGGAAGCGGCCCTCTCTTCCGGGGGAAGCTCCTTCTCCTCTCCGATCGACCAGCCGGTCACCCCCTCAATGTGCCCCTCCATCCACCAGCCGTCCAGCGTGCTCAAAGAGGGGACACCGTTCAAGGCCGCCTTCATGCCGCTGGTGCCGGAGGCCTCGAGCGGGGGCTGAGGGGTGTTGAGCCACAGATCCACCCCGGCGGTCATCCGTTTGGCCAGCTCCATGTCGTAATTCTCCAGGTAGCACATGGGGACCGCCCCTTGGAGCTCCTTCCCGGCCCGGACGATCCTCTGAATCAGCTCCTTTCCCATCTGATCGTTGGGATGGGCCTTGCCCGCGAAGAGGAGCTGAATCGGACCCGCCCGGGAGGCGATGGCTTTAAGCCGGTTCGGCTCCCGAAAGAGAAGATCCCCCCGCTTGTAGCCGGCAGCCCGGCGGGCGAACCCGATCGTGAAATGATCTTCCTTCATCTGACAAGCCCCCTTCTGGCGGACAAACCCCAACAGCTCCCTCTTGCACTCCAGGTGGGCCTTCCAGACCTCCTCAACGGGCAGGTTCAGGGCCACCCGCAAACAGAGGTTGTCCTGCTTCCATCCGGGGACGTGGCGGTCGAACAGCTTCTGAAAAGGAGCCGCGGTCCAGGTGAGGGCATGGACGCCGTTGGTGATCGCCTCGATGGCATGCGTGGAGAAGATCCGCCTGGAAGTCTCCCCGTGCCTCATGGAGACGCCGTTGACATAGCGGCTTAAGTTCAAGGCCAGACGGGTGAGGTTGAGGTTCCCGTTGGACAGGAGGACCTCCGGCATGGTCTTGAATTCCGGGTGGCCCAGCACCTTCACGGCCAGGTCCACCGGAAACTCATCGTGCCCGGCCGGAAGAGGGGTGTGGGTGGTGAAGACGCACAACTTACGGACCGCCTCGATCTCCTCTGGGCCGAAGGCCCAGCGCTCCCCCCGGACGGCCCGCTCCTCCAAAAGGGCCAGGGTGAGGAGACTGGCGTGTCCCTCGTTCATGTGAAAACGGAGAATCCGTTCGCAGCCCAGGGCCCGGAGAATTCTCACCCCCCCGATCCCCAACACCGCTTCCTGGCAGAGGCGGTAGCGGCTGTCCCCTCCGTAGAGGAAATCGGTGAGGGTTTGGTCCTGCTCGGAGTTCTCCGGAAGGTCGGTGTCCAGAAGATAGACCGGAACGACGAAACCGCTCGCGCCGCGGACCTCATACCTCCAGGCCCTGACCTGGACGGCCCGCCCCTCCACATTCACGTCTACCCGCTGCGGCATCTCCTTGAGGAACGACTCGACCTTCCATTGGACCGGCTCCTCGGTCTGCCAGCCCTCGGCGTCGAGCTTCTGGGAGAAGTACCCCTTGCGGTGGAGGAGGGAGACAGCCACCATGGGCACCTGAAGGTCGGCGGCCGAGCGGACGGTGTCTCCAGCCAAGACCCCCAGGCCGCCGCTGTAGGTCGGCATCTGGGGCTCCAGGGCAATTTCCATGGAGAAGTAGGCGACGGTCCGTTCTTTCATGTGGTAAGAGTTCTATTGTACTAGAATATCGTTAAGATGCGACTCTGCGGAAAGCGCCCCGTGGCGGAACGGCTTCGATGCTCCCCCAAAACGATCCGGGCCCTGGTCCTTGAGAAAGGAACCGATAACCCCGAGGTGGTCCATGCGGCCAAGCAAGCGGGGGTGCCCTGGACCGTGCTCAAGCGGGATGAATTCTCCAGGAAGGCGGGGACCCTTCACGCTCAGGGGGTGCTGGCCGAAGTGGAGCCGTACCGGACGGTTCTCCTGGAAAATCTCCTCTCGGCGAGGGACAAAGGGCTTTCCTTTTTTCTTCTCGACCGGGTGACCGATCCTCAGAACCTGGGAAACATCCTGCGAAACATCGCCTGTCTGGGGCGCTCGGCGGTCATTCTTCCAAGGCACGACTCCGCCGAGGTCAACGAAACGGTCCTTCGGGTCGCCTGCGGCGGGGAAAACCACGTCCCTGTGGTCTGCGTGACAAACCTCATCCAGGCCTGCGAGCTTCTCAAGCGCTCCGGCTACTGGATCGCCGGAGCGGTGACGGAGGGGGGAGTCCTCCTTCATGAGGTGAAGCTTCCGGCGCCCCTGGCGGTCGTCTTTGGATCGGAGGGGGGCGGCATCCGTCCGGGCCTCATGAAGCACCTCGAGCTCACCTTCACCCTCCCCATGCCGGGGGCGAAACTCTCTTACAACGTGGCAACGGCCGCGGCGTTGACCGCCTATGAGATCTTACGACAGAAAACTTAAACCCCTCCTCAACCTCATGGCTGAGGCCGGGATCTTAAAGCAGGTCCGGCGCAGCGGTTGGTGGATGATCGGGATCAAAAACGGCGAGTCGGTCGCCGAACATTCCTTCCGGACGGCCCTCCTGGGTTATCTCCTGGCGAGGCTGGAGCGAGCGGACCCCTACCCCGTCGTCATGATGTCTCTTTTAAACGACCTCCATGAGGCGAGGATCAACGACCTCCACAAGGTGGGGCATCGCTACATCGATTTCCGGGCGGCGGAGCGGAAAGCGGCGCTGGAGCAGACCGGGCAGCTTCCCCCTCCGATCCAGAAGGAGCTTCTGGGCTTCAGCCGGGAGCTCTCCAGGCAGCGCTCCGAGGCCAGCCGGATCGCCCGGGACGCGGATCTTCTCGAGTGCATGATTCAGGGCAAGGAATATTTCGACCAGGGACGCCCCAGGGCGATCGACTGGATGAAGCGCCCCAGGCGCCTTTTGAAGACGAAGAGCGCCAAGGCCCTGGCCCGGGAGCTTGCCAGATGGAGGAGCGACGGCTGGTGGCAGAAGCTCGTGACCTTGGAGCGTTAATTGAGGGTGTGATAGGTCAGTGAGGCAAGGCGGGCGATGAATTTCTTTGAAGGGGCGCTGGGGCCTTTGCGCTGGGTCAGAACGCAGATGAGGAAGTTTCCCCCTTTCGTGTAGACGATCCCGGCATCGTGGCAGACCCCCCGCTCGAGGCCTGTCTTGTGGGCGACCACCGTGCCGGGGGGGAGCTGTTTCGGGATCCTGTCCCGGATCTCCTGGGCCGCCAGAAGCAAGAGGCACTTTTCCGAGACAGCCGGGGAGACTCCTTCTCTCCGGTAGATCTGCCTCAAAGAGCTCGCCATGTCCTGGGCGGTCGTGTAATTCTCGATTCCCTGTCCGCGCTTCCGGAAATCCATCATCTTGCGGGAGAGGTTGGTTTTGGCAAGCCCCCTTTCCTTGAAGGAGCGGTTGAAACTCTCCATGCCCAGATGATCCATGAGGAGGTTGGCGGCGATGTTGTCGCTGCGGGTGATCATCCACTCGATCAGCTGATCTACCCTCAGCACCGAACCGGAGGGCATCCCTTTCAAGACCCCAGAGCCCGACACCCACTGGGAGGCCCGGTAGGTGAGGGTGTCGGAAAGATCGATCCTCCCCCCCTCGACCGCCTCCAGGCAGGCGACCATCATCGGAATCTTCACGACACTCGCCGCTCGGAAACGCCGGTCGGCCTGATGAGCGATGCTCCAGCCGGTCTGAAGGTCCTCGATCCAGAGGCCGGCCTGTCCCGGAAAGCGCCTGACCTCGCTGCCCAAGGCCCGTCTTAAGCTTTCCCAGGAAGCCCGGCGCCTCTCAAGGAGGAGGCGCGCCTCCCGGTTCTTTTGAATCCGCCGGTGAATCTGATGGGAGAACGCGACACTCGAGCCGACCAGGCAGGAGAGGATGAGGGCTAAAACAATTCCCTTGTTTCTCTTCGGGCTGACAAGAGGCATTTTTCCAGAAGAATCCTTGGCCGTATGGAACCCCCAGAGATTTTAGCACTTCCAGGTCCTCCGCGGTCTCCACTCCTTCGGCGACCACCTCGGCCCCCAGACCCTGGGTCAGCTTCAGGAGCCGCTCCAGGGACCTCAGGCGGGAGTGGGAATGGGTGAGCCCGTTGACGCAGCGCTTGTCGATCTTGATCAACTCCGGTTCCAGGAGGATCAGGCTCTCCAGGCAGCTGCTGCCGAATCCCACATCGTCAATGGCGATGAGGATGCCGGAGCGCTTCAGCGCCTTGATCGGCTCGACGAGGTGGGAGGGATCCCCGAGGATCTGCTGTTCGCTCACCTCGATGCAGTAAATTCCTCTGGAGGCGTCGGCGGGCAGCTCCTCCAGAAGGATCCAGATCGGGATGTTGAGGATCGTCGATGGAAAAAGGTTTAGATGTTTTCGAAGGTGACCCGGCAAAGAGGCCGCGGCGGCGAAACAGGTCTTGAAGCACTGGTGATCCACGAGGGTCAGCATATTCGCTTCAAAAGAGACCCGGAAGAAGTCGTCCGGCATCTCGAACCCCTCGATCGAGGACCGGCTGAGGAGCTCGTAGCCCACCGGCTCCTCGGTTTCGAGCCGGAAAATCGGCTGGGCCACGGCGTGGAAGCAGTCCCCCTGGCGAAGCCGCCCCAGGACATCCCCCTTCCCCGCCTCGATCTGCCCGCGGGAGGTCTCGCCCTTGAGGTTGTAAGAAACACGGTTTTTCCCGCTCTGCTTGCTGCGGTAAAGCATGGAATGGGCCTGGGAGAGAAGCGCGTCGGTCGAAAGCTCCCCGTGAGGGATTTCGACCAGGCCCAGACTGGCCGTCACCTTGACCAATCCGGAGGAAAGGGTGATCGGGGTCTCTGAAATGGACAGGCGGATCTTCTCGGCCACCCGGATCCCCTCGTCAAGACGGGTCTGCGGGAGGAGGACCATGAACTCGTCTCCCCCGATCCTGGCGACGTGATCGGTGGCCCGCAAGGCGGTCTTCAAGCGCCGGGCGGTCTCCTTGAGGATCACATCTCCCACGGCGTGGCCTAAGGTGTCGTTGAACCGCTTGAAATCATCCAGGTCGATGAGGGCCGCCGAGAGGTCCGATTCGGACCGGATGGCCCAGTGGATCTCCCGAGAGAGGACCTGCTCCAGTCCCCGCCGGTTAAAAAGCTCCGTCAAGGGGTCCAAAAGGGCCAGGCGCCGCAGGCGGTTGTTCGCCTTGCGAAGCTCCTGGGTGACGGAAGCCAGCTGAGCGTTCGAGCGGGCGAGCTCCGTCGTCATCTTCCGCTGGGTCTCCTCATCTCGCTTGCGGTGGGTGATGTCGAGCATCGTGCCGATCATCCGAAACGGCTTTCCCCCGGGGCCATGCATGACGTAGCCCCGATCAAACACGTAAGCGTAGGTGGCGTCCGCCCTCAAATACCTGTATTCATCCGACCAGAACTGCTCCCCGCTTTCAATGAGGCCTCTGATCCCCGAGAGAACCCTTTCCTTGTCGTCCGGATGGAGGTGCTCCTCCCACCAGGCGACGTCCGGGCTGACCTCTTCCGGGGAATATCCGAAGAGAGACTGGATCCCCTCTCCCCACCAGACCCGGTTGGTCAAAAGATCCCAATCCCATACGGCGTCGTTGGTCGCACGGGCCAGGATCTTGAAGCGCTCCGCCACGGCCTCCTCCCGCCGGTCAATCTCCCGCTCGATTTTCCGGGAGATCGGCCGGAAGACGAAGAGGGTGGCCAGGAGCTGGACAAAAAGGATCCCGGCAAAGAGCCACCGCTCGGTCAACTCGAGCTGGAAAACCTGCGCTTTTGCCTCAGGGGATAGGAAAATCAGGTAGGCAAAAACCGTGAGGGGGGTGACAAGCAGGAAAGCGACCCACCCCCGGAATTGGATCCATGGGAAGGCTGGCTTCGGCATCGCCTGCGCTGGGGTTTAAGGAGATGTGTTGCTTCTTACAGAAGTATACCTGAAAGGCGAAGCGGTTGGGGCCTATTTGCGAATGGAAGAATCAGGATGTCGCACCGCTCCGGGGCTTCCCTCTTAAGAACCGGTGATCTCTGGACGTTCAATCTAAGAGCTGGCTTCGAAACCTCCCGTGGCCGCGCTTAAGCTTAAATGCAAGCAGGGCAAGGAGCGAGGAGGAGGCGTATCATGAGAGTCAAGATACGGCGACGACGAGCGACGCAGCCACAAGGCGGAGTGGTTTCGCTTCCTCTGGCGAAAGCCACGCAGCGATGCGACGCATTTCAGCCCAGCCCTTTTGGGTTGCGGCGGCAGGCGGCCATCCCCTGCGTCACTCCTCCTCAACGTACTCCAGGGAGTACGCCATCGTCGTCTTTCCTTGGATCTGGCCGCCTGGCGCTCGCAACGCGGCTCACGCGAGGTTTTGAAACCAGCTCTTAATGCTGGCCCAACGGATTCAGGCGGTCAAACCCTCCGCCACTCTGAAGATCACCGCCCTGGCCCGGCAGTTGAAGGCCCAGGGCAAGAAGGTGATCAACCTCGCGGCCGGTGAGCCGGATTTTGACACCCCCGCGTCGGTCAAGGAAGCGGCGATCGCCGCCATCCGGGAGGGATTCACCAAGTACACCCCCACGAGCGGCATCCCCCAACTCAAAGAGGCGGTCGCGGAGGTCTTCCAGCGCGAACTCGGGGTCCGCTACCGCCCCGAGCAGGTAGTGGTCACCTGCGGAGCCAAGCAGGCCCTCTACAATCTCCTCCAGGTGCTCATCGAGCCCGGAGATGAGGTGCTGATTCCTTCCCATTACTGGGTCAGCTACCCCGAGATGGTCCGTTTGAGCGGGGGGACCCCCGTGGAAGTCCGGACCGATCCCAAGGAAGGTTTCCGTCTGAAGGCCGATCAGATCGAACGAGCCATCACCCCCCGCAGCCGGGTCCTCATCCTCAACAGCCCCGCCAACCCGACCGGCGCGGTGTTGGATGAAGGCCGCCTGAAGGAGATCGCGCGGGTCGCGGTCTTGCGGGGGCTCTGGATCGTGAGCGACGAGATTTACTGCCGGCTGGTTTACGGCGTACCGCACGTTTCCATCGCCTCTGTCTCCCCGGAGGCCTTCGCGAGAACCCTCCTTGTGGATGGGGTTTCCAAGAGTTATGCCATGACCGGCTGGAGGATCGGCTATTTTGCCGGTCCCCCCGAAGTGGTCGAGGCCGCCGAGCGTCTTCAGGATCATTCCACCTCCAACCCCAGCTCGATCAGCCAGCGGGCCGCCCTGGCCGCCCTGACCGGCGACCAGATCTGCCTGTCGGAGATGTCAGCGGAGTTCGGCCGGCGGCGGGATTTTCTCCTCCAGCGGGTTCTCCGGATCCCCAAGATTTCCCTCATCGAGCCGGAGGGGGCTTTCTACGCTTTTCTCAACATCTCGGGAACCGGGTTGACCTCCGGCGACTTTTCCAATCGGCTCCTCGAGTCGGCCCATGTCGCCCTGATTCCCGGAGAGGGGTTTGGGTGGGACGATCACGTCCGGGTGAGTTTCGCGGCGAGCCAGGAGGAGCTTCGGGAGGGGTTCGACCGGTTGGAACGCTGGATCAGGAGCCTGTGATCCCGCCATGGCCTATCGAGTAACCCTCATTCCGGGAGACGGCATCGGGCCCGAGGTGGCTGAAGCGGCCAAGCGCTGCCTGGACGCGACAGGGGTGAAATTCGAATGGGAGATTCACGCGGCGGGCGAAGGGGCGATCGCCCAATTCGGCTCGCCCCTGCCGGAGGCCCTCTTGGAGTCGATCCGGCGGAACAAGGTGGCCCTCAAGGGGCCGATCACCACCCCCATCGGGACCGGGATCCGCTCTGTCAACGTGGCCTTGAGGCATGCCCTGGATCTGTACGCCTGCGTGAGGCCGGCCCGGCTTTATCCGGGGGTCCCCTCCCATTACGCTGAGGTGGATCTCGTCATCATCCGTGAGAACTCCGAGGACCTTTACGCGGGGATCGAGTACGACGATGGGACCCCGGAGGTCCGGGAGCTCATTGCCTGGGTCAAGAAGAAGGTCACCGCGGTCCACAAGGCGAACATCATGAAATTCACCGACGGCCTCTTTTTGGAAGTTTTCCGGCGGGTGGCCGTCGAATACGCCGGTCGGATCGAAGCGGAGGACCGCCTGGTGGACAATCTGTGCATGCAGTTGGTCCAGCACCCGGAAAATTTCGATCTCCTGGTTCTTCCCAACCTCTACGGAGACATCCTCTCGGACCTCTGCGCCGGATTGATCGGCGGCTTGGGGGTCGCCCCCGGAGCCAACATGGGGGAGGAGGCGGCCCTCTTTGAGCCGGTGCACGGCTCGGCGCCCAAGTACCAGGGACAGAACAAGGTGAATCCGGTCGCCACGATTCTCTCCGGGGTTCTCATGCTCCATCATCTGGGGGAAACCGAGGCGGCCGGCCGCCTGGAGCGGGCGGTCTCCGAGGTCCTTCGGGAGGGGAAGTCGGTCACCTACGACCTGAAGCGGGAGCGAGGCGACCGCACCAGCGTCGGAACCCGCGAGATGGCGGATGCGATCATCCAAAGACTCCTATGACCTTTGCGTCCTGGGAGGAGGCCCCGGCGGCTTCTCCGCGGCGGTGCGCTCCGCGAGGACCGGCGCGAGGGTCTGCCTGGTGGACCCGGGGCCCCTCGGAGGGACCTGCCTGAACCGGGGCTGCATTCCCTCTCGGGCATTGGGGACGACGGCCCGTTTCATGGCCCAGATGAGGAAAGCCGAGACCCTCGGAATCCAAGTCGGAGATTTCAGGGTCGATCTGAAGAAGGTTCTCGAGCGGAAGGAGCGGATTTTAAGAAGGCTCCGGGGGGGCCTGGGGGCCCTTTTGAGCCGCTCCGAGGTGACCTGGCTCCAGGGGGAGGGGGTCCTTCGGGGGCCGCAAGAGGTGGAGGTCCTGGCCGAGGGAAGGCCGGGCGTGGGGGTGCGGCCCAAGAGGATCATCCTGGCCACCGGCTCGTCGCCGGGTTGCATTCCCAGCTGTCCATCCGACGGGAAAGCGGTTGTCACAAGCGATGAGATCCTGGACCTGGCGGAACTTCCCACCTCCCTCATCGTGGTGGGGGCGGGGGTGATCGGCTGTGAGTTTGCCAGTTATTTCGCGGATCTCGGCGTTCCGGTGACTTTGGTGGAAGCGGCGGGGCAGATTTTGCCCGGACAGGACCCCGACATCTCCCGGGCCTTTCAAGAGAGTCTGAAGCGCCGGGGGGTGAAGGTGCACGTGAACTCCAAGGTGCAGGGGATCCAGGCGGTCTCCGGTTCCCCATCGGTCACCCTGACAGACGGCCAGGCCTTGAAGGCCTGCCTCGTCCTCGTGGCGGCGGGGCGCTCTCCCCGTTTGCCGGGGGGAGTCGAGGAGGCGGGGGTGAAGCTGGAGGAGGGCTCTGTGGCGGTCGACGAGATGCTGAGGACCTCGGCTCCCTCGATCTACGCGATTGGAGATCTTTTGGGGGAGCATCAGTTGGCCGGCACCGCCAGCTACGAGGGGTCGCTGGCGGCGGAGAACGCCCTGGGTCAGAAAAGGAAAGCGGACTACCGGGTGGTGCCGGAGACGATCTACACGGAGCCGGAGATCGCGAGCGTCGGACAGACACAGTCCCAAGCGGCCGCCCTGGGCCTCAAGGTCAAGGTCAGCCGCTTGAGCTTCACGGGATTTCCCCGGGCGCAGACCCTGGAGGAAACCGAGGGTTTCATCCAGGTGGTGGCCGACGGAAAGAGCGGGGAGCTGCTGGGCGTCCAGATGATCGGAGCGCGGGCCACCGACTTGATCGGCGAGGCGGCCCTGGCGATCCGCGAGCGGCTCACCCTCCGGCAGCTGGAGGAGACCCTTCACGCGCATCCCACGATGAGCGAATCCCTCTGGGAGGCGTCCGCCGCGGCCCTGGACCGGTCGATTTACTATGCCTCCGGCCAGTAAGCAGTTTCCGGTTTGGCTTCATCGCCCCTTCTCAGTCCACGGTCAGTGGAATGAGGCGAAGTCGCTGGTGAGGGATCTCAAGCTTCACACGGTCTGCGAGGAGGCCCGCTGCCCGAATCTGGGGGAGTGCTGGTCGCACGGAAACGTCAGCTTCATGATCTTGGGCCGCCGGTGCACCCGTCGGTGCGGTTTCTGCGCCGTTGAGACCGCCCGTCCGGACCTCGTGGATTCTGAGGAACCGCGTCGATTGGCCGAGGCGGTAGCCGCCCTGAAGCTGAAGTATGTGGTGGTCACCTCTGTTGCCCGGGATGACCTTCCCGATGAGGGGGCGGGGGCTTTCGCCGCCTCCCTCCGGGCGATCCGGGCGAGGGCCCCGGAGGCGCAGGTGGAGGTCCTCACCCCCGATTTTCATGCCAGGGGGGAGCTGATTGGGACGGTTCTTCAGGAGCGCCCGGCGGTGTACAACCACAACGTGGAGACTGTTCCCCGCTTGAGCCCAAGGATCCGTCCGCAGGCCGGATATGCCAGGTCCCTTTCGGCCTTGAGGATCGCCAAGGAGATGGGGAGGCATCCTCTGAAGACGAAAAGCGGGCTCATGGTCGGTTTGGGCGAGACCCCCGGGGAGGTCCGCCAGACGATGATCGATTTGAGGGGGGCGGGGGTTGATCTCTTGACGGTCGGCCAGTACCTCCGGCCGACCGAAGGGCACCACCCGGTGTCAGAATTCGTTTTGCCGGAGCAGTTTTCCATCTACGAAAGGTGGGGCAGGGAGCTGGGTTTTTCTTTCGTCGCCAGCGGCCCCAGGGTTCGCTCTTCCTACAACGCGTTTGAAGCACTCCAAGGAGGTCTCTAAGAGCATGCAAGAAGCCAACCGGATGAAGCGCCTTCCTCTTTACCTGTTCACCATCATGGACGAGCTCAAGGCCAAGGCCCGCGCGCGGGGCGTGGACGTGATTGACCTGGGGATGGGCAACCCCGACCTTCCCAGCCCCCCGCGCGTCGTGGAGGAGCTCTGCCGCGCCGCCTCCCAGGTGGAGAATCAGCGCTACTCCCGCCCCCACGGCGACGTGGAGGAGAAATTCAGGGAAGCGATCGCCCAGTGGTATGAGAAGCGTTTCCGGGTGACCCTGGATCCCAAGACGGAGGTGCTCCCCCTGATCGGTTCCAAGGAGGGGATCGCGCACCTGTCGCTGGCTTTCCTCAACAACGATGACATCGGCCTGGTTCCCAATCCCGCCTACCCGGTCCACGAGAACGGCGTCATCATGGCTGGAGGAATCCTCTACAACATTCCGATCGGGCCGGAGAACCAGTTCAAGCCGAACTTCAGGGCCTTGAGCAAGGAAGTGATCCGGATGGCGAAGATCCTCTTCGTCAGCTACCCCCACAATCCCACTACGGCGGTGGTGGACCTGGATTTCTACAAGGAGCTGGTCGACTGGGGGAAGGGCAAGGAGCTCATCCTCTGTTCCGATCTGGCCTATTCCGACATCGTCTTTGACGGCTACAAGGCCCCCAGCCTCCTTCAGGTCAAAGGGGCCAAGGAGGGCTACGCGATCGAGTTTCATACCTGCTCGAAGAGCTACAACATGGCCGGCTGGCGGGTCGGGTGGGCCGTCGGAAACGCCCAGATCCTCCGGTCCCTGGAAAAGACCAAGTCGTACATTGACTTCGGAATCTTCCGGGCGGTTCAGATGGCCGCCATCCAGGCCCTCCACGGCCCCCAGGAGTACGTGACGGAGCTCGTGGAGACCTACCGGAAAAGGCGGGATCTTTTCGTTGGGTGCATGAACGCCGCCGGCTGGAAAGTTTCCCTGCCGAAGGCCACCTTTTACATCTGGGCCCACATCCCGCCCAAATTCAGCGCCCTCACCTCCCTGGAGTTTGCCCAGCTTCTCGTGGATGAGGCGGGGGTGGTGGTCGCCCCGGGAAGCGGCTTCGGCGAGTACGGGGAGGGTTATGTCCGTTTCGCCCTGGTGGAGCCGGAGCCCCGCCTGAAGACGGCCGTTGAGAGGATCGGAAAGCTCCTTTCCATCCGCTCCTAGATCCTCTCATGCAGAACAGAATTTTGTTGATGTACATCACCGCCCGCTCGGGCCATGACCAGGCGGCCCGGGCCCTGGAGCAGGGGATCCGCCTCCTCAATCCGCGGGCGGAAATCCTCAAGATCGACGCCTTCGAGTACCTCAATCCGATCCTCGCCAAGATCGTTGACCGGATGTACCTGTCGGTTGTCCAGAAGCTGCCTGAGCTCTGGGATTATCTCTACGACAATCCCAAAGTGGTCCAGCGTTCCGAACGGCTGCGCGCCCTCCTTCACCAGTACGACTCGCCCCGCCTCAAGGGGCTTCTGGAGGAGTTCCAGCCGCAGTCCATCGCCTGCACCCAGGCCTTTCCCTGCGGGCTGGTCTCAGACCACAAGAAAGAGCACGGGTCCTCCACCCCCCTCTACGGCGTCATCACCGACTTCACCCCCCACGCCTACTGGGTGAACTCCCATATCGACGGCTACATCGTTCCAGCGGAGGAGAGCCGCCGGTGGCTGTTGGACCGGCGGGTGGAGCCCTCCCGGATTCACACCTTTGGAATCCCCATCGACCCCCGCTTTTCCGAACCGACCCCTGCGGAGCTTGTCCGCAGGCGGCTTCAGCTGGCCGGGGGAATCCCCACCGTTCTCTTGATGGGAGGAGGGCAGGGCCTGGGTCCGATCCTGGAGGCGGTGAGGGCCCTCGACAAGATGGAGCGCAAGGTCCAGCTCCTCGTTGTCGCCGGAACGAACGAACGTTTGTACCACCGGCTGATCACCCTGGTGCCGCACCTGAGGCATCCGGTCCATCTCTTCGGCCATGTGGAGTTCATCGCCGACCTCATGGGGGTAGCCGACTTCATCGTCACGAAGCCCGGGGGCCTGACCACCTCGGAGGCCCTGGCCAAGGGGCTGCCGATCATCGTCCTCGATCCGATCCCCGGTCAGGAGGTGAAGAACGCCCATTTCCTCACCGGGGCCAAGGTGGCCCGCCAGGCCCAGGCCCCCGGGGATCTGCCCCGCCTTCTCTCGCGGCTCCTCGAGCATCCTCACGAAGCGGAAGAGATGAGGGCCTTCGCCCGGCAGCTCGGAAAGCCCCATGCCGCCGTGGAATCGGCACGGCTCATTCTCGGGCCTTGAGGGGAGGGCTTTTTCAGGTGTTCTTCGCTCTGCTCTATCAACTCGGCCACGGGGCGGCTTGGTTTCTTCCCAGGCCCCTTTCCTACTGGATCGCCCACCGGCTGGCCGATCACTGCTACCGGAGGGCTTCCAAAGACCGAGCGGCCGTCCGGGAGAATCTCAAATCGGTCCTCGGGCGGACGGATCTTCCGGCGGGTGCTGTCCTTTCCCTGTTGGGGCTTCCGGTCAATGCCGTGATCCTCACCCATCAGAATCCGGGGGTGGACGCCTTTTTCTCCCGTCAGAGGTCCCGCGTCGGGGTCAAGGGGATCGCCATCCAGCGGATGAGCCCCAGGCAGTTTTTCGAGACCTCTTGTGATGCCCTCCGAAGGAATGAGATTCTGGCCCTCGTGGGGGACCGGGACTTCTTCGGCCACGGGTTGACGATACCTTTCTTTGGGCGTACCCTGAAGGTGCCGACAGGGCCGGCCGCCTTCAGCGTGAAGACCGGCGCTCCCATCGTGCCGGGCTTTCTTGTCCGGGAGGCCGATGGGTCGTACCGCTTCCTCCTGGAGGAGCCGCTCTTTCCGCCCACGGATCTGAAGAAAGGGGAGGCCATGGTTTGGCTCACCGAAAGGTGTCTGGCGGCGATGGCCCGTGTCATCCGCCAGTATCCGACCCAGTGGTACATGTTCCAGGAGTTCTGGCTTCCGCCGCGCGGCCTGATCCTTTGAGGAGTTTTCCATTCACCCGGTTGCCGTGATCCCCGCTTATCAAGCGGAAGGGACCATTGAACCGCTGGTGGCGGCGGTCTTGGGATTGAAGATTCCGGTGATGGTGGTGGACGACGCCTCCAGCGACCGGACCCTCCTACGTGCCCGCGCGGCCGGCGCGAGGGTCATCGTTCGTTTGACGAACGGGGGCAAGGGGACGGCGCTTCGGGAGGGGATCTCCGAGGCCCTCCGGAACGGATTTGACTGGGTCATCGCACTGGATGCCGACGGCCAACATCTGCCGGCGGAGATCCCCCGGTTTCTGGAAGCGGCCGGGAGAGGGGAGGGGGATCTCATCATCGGAAACCGGATGAAGGATCCCCGCGGGATGCCCCTGGCGCGCCGGGTGACCAATGGATTCATGTCGTGGCTCCTTTCCCGGTTGATTCGCCAGCGGGTCCCGGATACCCAGTGCGGTTTTCGCATGATGTCGAGGCGGCTCCTTTCCACGACTCCTCTGGCCTCCAGCCGCTTTGAAATTGAGTCGGAGCTCGTCGTGAGGGCCGCTGAGAGCGGTTTCCGGATCGCCTCGGTTCCGGTCACCTCGGTGTACCGCCGGAACTTGAGCTTCATCCGACCGGTCAAGGATACCTGCCGCTTCTTCCTCTTCCTCCTTTCCCTGCGCCGTCCTCTGAAGCGATGAAGCGCCTTGAGGCCGAGCGCCAGCGGATGCTCCGGGACCAGTTGGTGGCGCGAGGAATCCAGGATCCCCGGGTTCTCCGGGCCATGGGGGCGGTCCCCAGGCACCGGTTCGTCCCTGAGAGCCACCAACATCAGAGCTACAGCGACCACCCTGTTTCGATCGGAGAGGGGCAGACGATCTCTCAACCGTACATGGTGGCCTTGATGACCGAATCCGCGGCCCCTGGCCCCGCTTCCAAGGTGCTGGAGATCGGAACCGGCTCCGGTTATCAGACGGCGCTCCTGGCGGAGCTGTCTTCTCAGGTTTATTCCATCGAGCGCCTCCCGGTCCTGGCCGAGCGGGCCGAGGGGCTCCTCAGGGCATTGGGGTATTCCAACGTCCACATTCGAGTCGGAGACGGAACGCTTGGATGGCCTGAGGAGAGTCCCTTTGACGCGATTCTGGTCGACGCGGGAGCCCCCGATCTTCCTCAGGCGCTGGTCGATCAACTGGTCGAAGGGGGGCGCCTCGTGATCCCCGTGGGCCTGAGCGGTTCGCAGACCTTGACGGTCGTTGAGCGCTCGAAGGGTCAGGTGGAAAAGCGGGAGCTGTGCAGCTGTCTCTTTGTCCCCCTGATCGGGGCCCAGGGCTGGAAAGAGGGGGAGCCCGGGGCGGGGCGGGATGATCCCTCTTGATCTCCACAACATCCTGTGGTACATTTCCACTTGCATCACAATCTGTGGTCCCTGGTGCTGGACAGATCCGTCCAGCGAATGGGAACCCGGTGAGAATCCGGGACGGCCCCGCCGCTGTATGGGGGACGAAACAGAGCAGCGCTGATCAAGCGTGCCACTGTCTGCGCGAGAAGCGCAGGCGGGAAGGCGCTCTGGAGTAGGTTGAACCCAAGTCAGAAGACCGACCAGGGAATGGAAGTTTTCAGGTGGCCCTCGAGGGCAGGGTTGAGAAACCTCATGTCGGGATTTTTGTACGCCGAAGATCCTTCCTTCGAGAACCTCCTGGAACAAACGATTGAAGATTCGTTTTAAGAAGGAGGTTCCATGGTCCTCTCTCCATCGCCCTCGCCGTTCGTTTCCCTGGCGACGCTGAAAGTCAAGAAACGCAGCGGCCAGCACGTTCCTTTCTTTGAAGCCCGTATTCTCCGCGCCATCGAAGGGGCCTGGAAAGCCCACCTACAGCTTCCCCAGGAAACGGCATTGCCTGCAGAGCTCCAGGTCAGGGTTCGGAAAATTGCCGATGAAGTTTCGGCCTGGTGCAGGGCTCAAGCCGAGGGCCAGACCGTCATTTTCATTGAGGAGATCCAGGACGCGGTCATCGCCCAATTGAGGAGAAGCGGTCATCCGGCGGTTGCCGAAGAATACGCCGCTTACCGCCGCCAGCACGACCTCCGACGGTTTGAGGCGGAGAGGATCACGGTCCGGAAAAGGGACGGGCGGGAGGTCTCTTTCAAGCCGGAGAAGATCGCCGTCGCGATCGGTAAGGCGTTCGCAGCTGTTTCCGGAGGGGCTCTCCCTCCTGCGCTCCAGCAAACGGTGCTGGACCTGGCGGATCAAACGGTCGCGGCGCTCCGCTCCAGCGAGAGGGTTCGGACCGTCGACATCGAGGAGATCCAGGACCTCGTCGAACGAATCCTCGTCGAGGCCGGGCACCTGGAAGTGGCGCGCCGGTACATCCATTACCGGGAGGAAAGGCGGATCGCCCGCCTGCAGGCGCCTCCTCCCGCGCCGCCGATCACTCAGAGAGAACAGCTCAACATCCGCGTCGAGGGAGGCCGGCTGGAACGTTTGGACCTGGAGCGGCTGAAGCTCTCGATTTCTGAAGCCTGCCGCGGCTTGGAGGATCAGGTTTCGGTTGAAGAGATCCTTCAGCGTTCCCTGGCCAACTGTTTCGACGGAATGACCGCCGCCCAGCTGGAAGAGGCGAACCTGCTCGCCGCCAGGGGCCTGGTCGAGCAGGACAGCGCCTACCGCTTCGTCGCGGCGCGGCTTTTATTGAAAAGGATCTACCGCGAAGCGTCCGGGAACCCCGTCGGTCTGGGCGAGATGAAGCGGGAGTACCCTGCGGTGTTCCAGCGGGCGGTCCGGCGGGGGGTCGAGTGCGGGCGATTGAAGCTCGACCTCTTGGGGTTCGATCTGGAGAAGCTGGGCGCGAAGCTCCGCCCGGAGCGGGATCTCCCATTCGCCTATCTGGGGCTCCAGATCCTCTACGACAGGTATTTCCTCCATGAGGAGGGACGCCGGCTGGAGACGCCGCAGATTTTCTGGATGCGGATCGCGATGGGGCTTGCGTTGGCTGAGAAAGAAAACCGGGATGAACGGGCCGCGGAATTCTACGAGGCGATGTCCAGCTTCCGGTACGTCCCCTCGACGCCGACCCTGTTCAACGCGGGGACGCTGCACCCCCAGTTGTCCTCCTGCTTCCTGACGACGATCGGAGACGACCTGGAGGGGATCTTCGGGAGCATCAAGGACAACGCAATGCTTTCCAAATGGAGCGGCGGGCTCGGCAACGATTGGACGCCGGTCCGCGCGCTGGGTGCCCGCATTCGGGGGACCAACGGGAAGAGCCAGGGGGTGATCCCGTTCATGAAAGTGGCCAACGACACCGCCGTCGCGGTCAACCAGGGGGGCAAGCGCCAGGGGGCGGTCTGCGCCTATCTCGAGGTGTGGCATCAGGACATCGAGGAATTCCTCGAGCTTCGGAAAAACACCGGGGACGACCGGCGCCGGACGCACGACATGCACACGGCCAACTGGATTCCCGACCTGTTCATGAAACGGGTGCTTGCCAACGGCGAGTGGACCCTGTTCAGCCCCGATGAGACGCCGGACCTGCATGACCTTTACGGCCGCAGGTTCGAGACCCGGTACGAGGAGTACGAGCGGCTCGCGCGGGAAGGGAAGATCAAGCTGTTCAAGACGCTCCCCGCGGTCCAGCTGTGGCGCAAGATGCTGAGCATGCTTTTCGAGACAGGGCATCCCTGGATCACGTTCAAGGACCCCTCGAACGTCCGCTCCGCTCAGGATCACGCCGGCGTGGTGCACAGCTCCAACCTCTGCACCGAGATCCTTCTGAACACCTCGCTCGAAGAAACGGCTGTTTGCAACCTGGGGTCGGTCAACCTGGCCGCGCACACCGCGCCGGGAGGGCTGGATGCCGAGAGCCTCGCCGCGACGGTCCGGGTCGCGGTCCGGATGCTGGACAACGTGATCGACCTGAACTTTTACCCGACCTCTGAAGCGAGGGCCTCCAACCTGCGGCACCGTCCGGTCGGGCTGGGCATCATGGGATTCCAGGATGCACTCTCCATTCAGGGCCTCAGCTACGCCTCGCCGGCTGCGGTGGAGTTCGCCGACCAGAGCATGGAGCTGGTCTCCTACCACGCGATCCTCGCCTCCAGCGCGCTGGCCGAAGAGCGAGGGAATTACCCCAGCTACCCCGGCTCCAAATGGGCCAGGGGGCTTCTGCCGATGGACTCCCTGGAGATCCTCCGGCAGGAGCGGGGCGGCCACGTGGAGGTGGACACCTCCTGCCGGCTGGACTGGACGCCGGTCCGCGAAGCGGTCCGCAGGCACGGCATGCGCAACAGCAACACGATGGCGATCGCCCCGACGGCGACGATCGCCAACATCGTGGGCGTGACCCCCTCGATCGAGCCGACCTACAAGAACCTCTACGTCAAGAGCAACCTCTCCGGCGAGTTCGTCACGGTCAACTCGTACCTCGAGGAAGAACTCAAGGCCCTGGAACTGTGGGACCCGCAGATGGTCGACGACCTGCAGTATTTCGATGGAAGCCTCCAGGAGATCTCCAGAATTCCGCAGGCGGTCAAGGACCGGTACCTCACTGCTTTCGAGATGGGGTACGAGTGGCTCATCGAATGCGCCGCGCGCCGGCAGAAGTGGATCGACATGGGCCAGTCGCTCAACCTGTATCTGGCGGAGCCCAGCGGGAAAAAGATGCACCAGATGTACCTCATGGCCTGGGAGAAGGGCCTCAAGTGCACCTACTACCTCAGATCGCTCGGCGCGACCCGGATTGAAAAGTCCACTCTCGACGCGAACAAATACGGTAACCCGCTGGGGGTGAAAAAGGCAGACGCCTCCGCCCAGTGCGGCATCACCAGCGGCGACCCCTGCGAGGCATGCCAATGAAAGGAGAACCCAACAGGATGGACATCATCCCGATGACTACTCGGCGGTTCCGGGCGGAAGACAAGAGGATCATCAACAACAAGTCGGTCGACGTCAACCAGCTGGTGCCGATCAGGTACCAGTGGGCTTGGGAGTATTACCTCAAGGCCTGCGCCAACCACTGGATGCCGCAGGAGATCTCGATGCAGAGGGACGTCGAGCAGTGGAAGGCCGCCGGCGGCTTCACCGAGGATGAGCGCCGCGTGATCAAGCGCAACCTCGGCTTCTTCTCGACCGCCGACACGCTGGTCGCCAACAACATCCTCGCGATCTACAAGTACGTGACCGCGCCCGAATGCCGGCAGTACCTGCTCCGGCAGGCGTTCGAGGAGGCGATCCACGCGCACGCCTACCAGTACATCCCCGAATCCCTCGGGATGGACGAGGGGGAGATCTTCAACATGTACCGGGAGATCCCCTCGATCCACGACAAGGACGAGTTTGAGGCGCGGCTGACCGCTGACCTGATGAGCCCCGACTTCGAGACCGAGTCGTTCGAGGGCCGCCAGCGCCTGCTGGGCAACTTGGTCGGCTACTACGGCATCATGGAGGGGATCTTCTTCTACACCGCGTTTGTGATGCTCCTCTCGTTCGGGCGGCAGAACCGGATGCCAGGCACCTGCGAGCAGCTCCAGTACATCCTCCGGGACGAAAGCATGCACCTGAACTTTGGGCTCGACCTGATCAATGCCGTGAAGGAGGAGAACCCCGAGCTGTGGACGGCCGGGTTCCAGCAGTCGATGGCCGAGCGTTTCAAGCAGGGGGTGGTGCTCGAATGCCGCTACGGCGAGGACTGCCTGCCCAACGGGCTGATGGGCCTGACGCACGAGCTCTTGCGCGAATACGTCCAGCACATCGCCGATCGGAGAATGGAGAAGATCGGTCTTCCGAAGCTCTACGGCTCATCCAATCCTTTCCCCTGGATGAGCGAGGTGGTGGACCTGCGCAAGGAGAAAAACTTTTTTGAAACGAGAGTGACCGAGTATCAGACCGGAGGAACTCTTTCTTGGGATTAACCGTTCGCCTGGTCGTGTTGAGTCTCCTGCTGACCCCCTGCGCGTGGGCACAGGGCGAGGAGTCTGGGGAGGAAGAACCGGTTTTTCTGGGGGATCTCCTCGTCACCCCGAAGCGAGTTCCGGGGCTGGCCGTGTCGGAATCCCGTTATCCTGGGAACGCCACGGTGATTTCGGAATCGGAGATTTCTGCCTCGGGCCAGAGGACAATGACAGAGCTTTTAAACCGCCTGGAAGGGGTTCAGATGATCGACTCGCGGGGATTTGGAATGGGAGCCGACTCAGGTCTGAACCTCCGGGGATTTGTGAACAGCTCCCGCACCAATGCCCTCGTCCTGGTTGACGGCGTCCGTCAGAATCGGATCACTGGGGATGAAGTTCACTGGCAGGCGATTCCGGTGGAGCAGGTGGAGCGGATCGAGGTGATCCGAGGGGGGGCAGGGACGATCTACGGGGAAGGGGCCTTCAGCGGTGTGGTCAACGTCATCACGAAGAAGGGTGGAGTCAAGCCCCTTCAGGTGGAGGGTTCCGCCGAGGTCGGCAGCTACAGCCACCTTCGCGCAACTTCCGTGGTCCGGGGGGCCCAGAAGCGGTTTTCCTATTCCTTGGGGACCACCCGCCAGGAGGAGGGGGGCTATCGGGATCGGGTTCTCTCCCGCGGGACGACGGTGAATCTCTTCACCGGTTTTGCGGTGAGTCCCCGCACGCAGCTCGATCTTCACTTGAGCAACCATCAGGATACGACGAACTTTGCAGGGGGAATCACCCGGGCCCAGGTGGAGCAGGATCGTAAGAGGGCAGGTTCTTTTCCAGGCCTCTTTGATGAGCACATCGACCGGGTTTCTTTGGAGCTGACCCATGGTGCGGGAAGCGGTTGGACCGGCGTGGGGAATCTCTTTTGGAGCCGATGGGAAAGCGATTCCCTGACCACCAACCGGTTTGCCACGATTGCCTCCACCAAGGGAGTGGGCCTTCGGGCCAGCCACGAAGCGGCTGGAAGAATCTGGAAGGCGACGAGCGTTTTTGGAGTGGACGCGGCGGATGACAAGGCGACCACCGGCAACCGGACCGCGGCCAAGTCGGAATCCAACCGGGTGGCGGCTGGGCTTTTCATCGAGGAAACGCTGGATCTTTTTGACCGGCTGGGGGTGACCGCTGGTTTTCGCTACGACAAGAGCCGGTACGAGGAGGATCTGACCTTCCCCGCCTTCGCCGGGACCTTGAGATTCTCCGGCAGCAGCCCCAAGGGGGGCCTCACCTATCAGGTGTCGGATCGGATGAGTCTTTTCGCAAGCGTCGCCCGGTCCTTCAAGGCCCCCAACATCGACGATCTGGACGCGGTCTTGCCTCCTTTTAACGACGCCACCGATCTTCAGCCCCAGGAGGCGAATCATCTGGAGGCGGGATTTCGATGGAACCCTGTCCGCTGGGCGAGGATAAAACTGGCCGGATTTGGAGTCCACACCAAGGACGAGATCCTCTTCAACCCGTTCACTTCCGCCAACGCCAATTTCACCACCCGGCGGGCGGGCCTTGAGCTGGGCCTGGAGGGGGATCTTCCCTGGAGGGGGATCACGACCTATGGGACCTACTCCCTGCTGAAGGCGACCTTCCACAAGGGGGCTTTCACCGGATACGAGATTCCGGCCACACCGCGCCATAAGGTCACCTGCGGTTTGCATCTGCCGCTGACCCGAGGGCTCTCGGCGGATCTCGACACCCTCTGGGTGGGAAAGCAGTGGAGGATCAACGACTTCAACAACCAGCTTCCGGCGGACATTTATGGGGTGGTGAACCTTGCTCTGAACTTCCAGCTTCCCCGCAGGGCCAAGGCCTATTTCAAACTGCTCAACCTCCTGGACGAGGAGTACGAAACCTTTCCCTCCTCCAACGGAACGGTGGTGAGCACCGGGGAGAACCCGGCCCCCCCCAGGACCTTCGCGGCGGGGGTCTCGTGGGATTTCTAGCATGATTCTCCACTGGGCCGTTGCTCCGGGTTTCATCCTCCTGTCGGTGTTGATCCGCCTCCTGCCCTATCCCTGGCATTTCACCCCCATTGTTGGAATGGGTCTCTTCGCCGGAGCGCATCTGCCTCAACGCTGGGCGATCGCCACGCCGGTGTTGGCGATGGCGGCGGGGGATCTCCTCCTCGGGTGGCTTCCTGTCCATCTTTTCGGCTGGATCGCGGTGGCGGGAAGCGGGTGTCTGGGCTTTCTCCTCCGGAGGAAGAGAAGCCCCCTGCGGATGGCTGCGGCCTCAGTGGCCAGTTCCACCTTGTTTTATCTTCTCTCCAACTTTGGGGTCTGGCTGCTGGGTTGCGTTCCCGGCTGGTATCCAGCCACTCCCCAGGGGCTTGCCGCCTGCATGGCCGCCGGGATTCCCTTTTACCGGAACGGCCTTTTGGGGGATCTCCTCTACACGGGGCTCCTCTTCGGCAGTTACGAACTTTTCTTGAGATGGATCACCCGGCGCTCTCCGGCGGCCGCAGGCGCTTTCAAATAGCGCTGGCCCTCTCCCTCTTCCTGCATGGGGCAGGGGGTCTCACGGGGAGTTTTCGAGGAATCTTCCTGCCGGAAGCAAAGAAGCCGCGTCCTCCTGTCGTCGCCACCCAGTTTGTCTACCTCGAAGAGACCGGCCAGAGATTTCAGCGTGGGGCGACGCCGGGGGACCCGGGGCCACCGACTCTCTTGGAACAGAATTCCAAGGCCTTCCAGCCGTATCTGGACCAGCTCCGGGGGAAGCTTCAGCAGACGATCCGGTACTTACCGGGCGAACCCTCTGCGGAGGTGTGGGTCCATTTCGTACTGGGCCGGGACGGAAATCTCCTGAAGACGCAACTGCTCCCCCGAGGAGCTGAGCCCTCCCTGTTTCTGAAGGAAGAGGTGCTCCGAGGGTTCCAGGCCGCCTCTCCATTTCCGCCGCTCCCCTCTGCCTGGTCAAGGCAGAGGGCTTCTTTCACCCTCCGGGTCCTCTTCCGGGAAGGGGAGGGTTAAGATTCTTCATGGGAATCCGGTCGGCCGTCCTCTTCTCCGTCGGAATCCATGGGGTGCTGCTCTTGGCGCGCCCTCCGGAGGGGTTTCTGCCTCCCCGGGGGGCCCTGGAGACGATCGAAATCAGCTACCTGACCCTCCGCGAACCAGCGGGCTCTCGGCAGCCCAAAGAACCGGCCGCCCCCCGCGGGCTTCCCAAACCGGTCCCTCCGGCCGCCCCCCGGAGCCCTTCCAAACCGGTCCCCCCGGACCCGGTCCCTCCGGAACCGCCCCTGAAGCCGGTGGTTCCCGCTCTTCCCGCGCCGGCGGAGCCCCCTCTGATGAAGAATCTCCCCGGAAGCAGTGCTCTGAATCTCTCCGATCAAAAGTTCGCCTCCCTCCAGCACAAGGAGCAGGTCCGGAGCCATTTGAAGCGGCACCTGCGGTATCCGGATCCGCCTCTTCAGGGGAGGGTCCGGATACGGCTTCTTCTAAACCGGGAGGGGGGCTTGAAAGAGCTCTCCATTTTGGAGGCGACCGACCCCCGTCTGGCCGAATCGGCTTTTCAGGGGGCGAAGGGCTCTCAGCCTTATCCCCGTTTTCCCGCTCCCCTCAAGGGTCCCCAGGTCCGGTACGATTTCCTGGTCCGTTACGAGCCGGAGTTGACGGACTGATTTCCGTGAGGTATCATAAATCAAATGAAGGAATTCACCTGATCGATGCCAGTCGTTGAGGTCCGGGAAAATGAGCCCCTGGAAAAGGCGCTCAGGCGCCTGAAGAAAAAGGTCGAACGAGAGGGAATCCTCAAAGTCGTCCGGGCGCGCAAGCATTACGAAAAGCCATCCGTGGTCCGGCGGCGAAAGCTCCGAGAAGGCCGCAGACGATTTTAGTTGCACTCCTCCTGCTCCTCCTGACCGGTTGTCGGAGTATGATGCCTTTGATGCCTGCTCAACCCGTGCCGCCTCCTCAGGTTCTTCCTCCTCCTCCTTTTCTCACCCGGCGGGTTCTGCCCAACGGCCTCGTTCTCTTGATTGAAGAGGATCATTCCCAGCCCCTGGCGGCCTTCCAGGCGGTGGTTCAAACCGGCTCCGCCACGGAAGGACCCTTGACCGGAAGCGGCGTCTCTCATGTGGTGGAGCACATGCTCTTTAAGGGGACGAAGCGTCGGGCGGTCGGAGAGCTGGAGCGGGAGGCCCGGCGCTACGGAGGGACCACCCAGGGCTTCACCACGTACGACACGACGAGCTACCAGGTGGTGGTCAACCGGGAGTTCTGGTCTGAAGCGGCCGATCTTCTGCAGGACGCCCTCTTTTCCCCTTCCATGGATCCCGGGGAATTTTCCAAGGAGCGGGAGGTGGTGCTGAGGGAGCTGAAGTTGAGGCGGGACGATCCGGATCAGATCACTTGGGATCTTTTGTTTGAGAATGCCTACCGGGTCCACCCCTACGGCGTTCCGATCATCGGCCGCGAGCCCCTCTTGAGGCAACTCACCCGGGAGGAGGTGTTTGAATATCACAAGCGCCAGTACCTGCCCAACCGGACGGTGATCGCCGCGGTCGGCGATTTTCAGGCTGAGGAGGTGACCCGGAGGATCGAGGAGCTCTTCTCGGGCCTACCCCCCGGGACGGTTTCTCCGGCGGCCCTGCCGGTTGAGCCGGAGCCGGTGGCCCGGCGGGAGGTTCTGGAGGAGGCGCCGGTGATGCTTGCGATCGCCGCCATTGGTTTTCCGGGAGTTTCGATCAACGATTCGGATCTTTTCGCCCTGGATCTCTTGGCGGAGCTTCTGGGCGGGGGGAGGGGTTCCCGCCTCGAGAGTCGGCTCAAGGAGACCGGCATCATCCATCAGGTCGGTTGCTGGGACTACACACCCAGGGAGCGAGGTCTCTTCGTGGTGTCGATGCGAATGGACCCGGTGAGAATTCACGAGGCCGTGGAAACCGCTTTTGAGGAACTGATCCAGGCGGCAGCCAAGCCGTTCGAGGAAGAGAAACTCCAGGAGGCGAAGCGGGTCCTTCTTCGCCAGTACCTGAACGGCCGTCAGTCCGTTTCCGCCCGGGCGGGAGACTTCTGCCTCAACGAGGCCCTGACCGGGGATCCCCTCTTCAGCCAGCGCTACCTGGAAGAGATCCAGAAGCTGACCTCCGAAGAGGTGAGGAAGGCCGCCCAGAAATACCTCAACCCTCGGCGCTCGACGGTCGTGAAGGTCTTCCCGAGGGGAGAGCTTCCTTCGAGGACTGAGGGGGCCTCCGCCGACCCGCAGGTGAAGGAGGAAAAGGTGGTTCTTGAAAACGGACTTCGGCTGATCCTCCGGGAGGATCCCCGGCTGCCCCTGGTGACCTTTCAAATCTCTCTGAAAGGGGGAGTCCGCCACGAGACTCCCAAGACGAACGGCCTCTCACAGCTTGCCTCGAGGATGCTTCTTCGGGGGACCCGCCGATGGGGGGCCGAGGAGCTCACCGACCGGATCCAGGCCCTAGGGGCCCAGGTCGACTCTTTCAGCGGCCGCAACTCCTTTGGGATCACCCTGGAGGTGGTCCGGTCAGAGGCCTCTTCGGCGGCGGGGCTTCTGGCTGAAATCATCCTCGGCTCAGCCTTCCGGGCCGAGGAGCTGGAGAAGGAGCGGAGGATCTGCCTGGCCGAGTGGAAGGCCAAGGAGGAGAATCCTTTCTCCTGGGGGATGCGGCGGCTGATGAGCACCCTCTTTTCCGTTCATCCTTACCGGTTCGACCCGGCGGGGGATCCGAAGGTGTTGAGCCGATTAGGACGGGAGGATCTGATCCGCTTTCATTCGCAAGCCTGCGATCCGCAGGCCATGGTGGTGACGGTGGTCGGAGATTTCAAGCGGGAGGAGCTCCTCCCGCTTTTGCAGAATTCCTTCGGGAGGATTTCCCCCTCGAAGGGGTCCACCCCCTCCATCCCGGCAGAGCCGGTCCTCACCGCCTTGAGGGAGCGTCTGGAGCCCGCCCCCCGGCAGGAGGGGCTCTGCCTGATCGGATTTCCCGGCCTGAGGCTGACCGACCCCAGAAGCATCACCCTGGATCTGATCGAGGCGATTCTCTCCGGAGGGGCCGGCCGGCTTTTTGGAGAGATCCGGGAGCGCAGAGGCCTGGCCTACACCGTGGGGGCCTTTTCGATTCACGGGGTGGATCCCGGCGCGTTCGTCCTCTACGCCCTCACCGAGCCCTCGCAGATTCCCGCGGTCCGCCTGGCCCTTCTGGAGGAGGTCCGCCGGATCTCTGAGACCCCTGTCCCTGAGGAGGAGCTGCGCCAGGCCAAGCAGGGTCTCCTCGGAAACCGCCGGATCGGGCTCCAGTCTCAGAGCGCTCGTGCGGCCCAGATGAGCTCCGATGAGCTGTTGGGACGGGGCTGGGACTTCTCGCGGGAGTACGAACGCCTCGTGGAGGCGGTCCGGCCGGAGGAAATCCAGGCGCTGGCCAAGTCCCTCCTGGATCCGAAGCGGTGCGCGGTCCTCGTGGCTCAACCCGCCGAGAAAAAGGGGGAAACGAAGCCTGTCCCCGGTGAGACAATAGGGGAACGGGATCCCTTGGCGGCGGCCGCCCCCTAGGGCGCGGTGGACAGGATCCCGGCGGGGGCGGGGATCTTTTACCCGGAAGAGCCGCGCGCCCTCTCGGAGCTGATTGAAGGGTGGATGAATCCCCGTTTGAAGAAGGAGCCGCTCATCGCGGCCCTCATCCCCCATGGGGGGGATTCGGTCTGCGGGAGGATCGCCGGTCAGATTTACTCGAGACTTCAGGGGTTTGAAGCGGTGGTCATCCTGGGGGCGAAGCACACCCAGAGGGGCGCTCCTTTCGCGGTGGTGAGCTGCGGCGCCTGGGAGACTCCCCTGGGAAAGCTCAAGGTCCACGAGCCGCTGGCCAGGGCGATTCTCGAGGAGGCGGATCCCATCCTTGTGGAGGATCCTTCAGCCCACGAGGATGAGCATTCGGTGGAATGGCAGCTCCTCTTCGTCCGCAGACTTAAGAAGCGTTGTCAGTTCGTTCCGGTCGTTCTGGGGGAAGGGGGCTTTCCTGACGTCGAGCGTCTGGGGCTGGGCTTAAGCCGGGCGGTTCGGAGAATCGGAGCGAAGACCTTGCTGGTCGCCTCCTCCAACCTCTCTCGGTACGAACCGCCGGGCAAGGCGGCGCGGGATGACCGCTGGGCCCTCGACCGGATCGAAGCGTTGGATCCGGAGGGGCTGCTGGAGGAGGTCCAGGCCCGTTCGGTCTCGATGTGCGGTGTGGCCGCGGTCGCTGGAACGTTGGTGGCGGCCCGGGCCCTCGGGGCGCGCCGGGCAAGCCGGGTGGGCTATGAGGGGGTTTCTCCCATTCAGGAAGGAGGAGGGGGTGTGGTAGGATACGCGGGAGTCGTTTTCCAATGAGCGATAAGAGAGTCGACGAGAGCTGGAAGGCCCGGGTCGAGAAAGAGCGCCAGGGTCCGGAGAGACCCTCCCCGGCGACTCCTCCGGAAGAGGAGAAAGGGGGCTTCCCGCTTTTTCTCTCCTCCCTGTCGATGCAGGCCTTGGTGGCGCTGGGGGAGCTGCCGCATCCGGCGACCCGCGCCCCGCAGAAAGATCTCGAGCAGGCCCGCACTCTGATCGATGTCCTGGGGATGCTCCAAGAGAAGACCCGCGGAAATCTCACGGCGGAGGAAAGCCGCCTCTTGGAGGACCTCCTCTATGAGCTTCGGATGAAGTACGTGGAGAAGACCAGATGACCCTCCCCACCCTGGCGGCGGCAGCGGCGCTCCTTTTGCTGGGGGGGATCCTCTGGTTTCTCTGGAAACTGGTCCGCTCCCCCCTGCCTCTTCAGATGCAGGAAGCCCTCGAAAAGAAAGAGCAGCAGAAGCTCCTCGCTCTCAAGGAGGAATGGTCGAAGCGGTTGTCAGAGGAGATCAAGAACGTTTGGCAGCAGATGCAGGGCCAGGTCCAGACGACCGAGAAGTCGGTCAGCCAGAAGCTCCAGCAGGCCAACGACACGGTGGCGGGCCTGACCCGGGAGCTGGGGAAGCTCCAGGAGGCCACGAAGAAGGTGGAGGAGGTGGGCCGGGGGGTCGTCTCGTTTCAGGACCTGCTGCGCTCTCCCAAGATGCGGGGCGGCTTCGGCGAGTTTTTCCTGGCCGACTTGCTCTCTCAGATCCTGCCGGCCGACTTCTACTCCCTTCAGTACGAATTCTCCGACGGCGAAAGGGTGGACGCGGTGATCCGCCTCCGGGAGAAGCTCGTTCCGGTGGATTCGAAGTTTCCGCTGGATCAGTTCCGGCGGATGGGAGAGGCGGCGACCGACGAGGAACGGGCCGAGTGGAGACGGCTCCTTCTGCGGGACGTCCGCCAGCACATCGACTCGATCGCCCAGAAGTACATCCGCCCCTCCGAGGGGACCTTTGATTTCGCACTCATGTACATCCCGGCGGAGAACGTCTATTACGAGACGGTGATCAAGGACGACGGCACGAGCGACGAGCGGGGGGTGTTCCTCCACGCGGTGAAAAGGCAGGTGATCCCCGTTTCCCCGAACAGTTTTTACGCGTACCTCCAAGTGATTCTTCAGGGCCTCAGGGGGCTTTCGGTGGAACAGCGGTCCAAGGAGATCTTGGGCGTCCTGATAAAGCTCCAGAAGGAGCTTGTGGCGGTGCGGGAAGATTTCGACAAGGCAGGCAAGCAGCTAGGGTTCGCCGTGGAAAACTTTGAGAAGGCGGAAAAACATCTGGGCCGTTTCGAGGACCGGCTGACCTCGATCGAGACCCCGATCGAATCGGCGAAGAAGCCCCCCGTCCTCGAACAGCCTTCCGAAAAGGAGGTCAGGAGCGTCTCATGATCGACAAGGAGCTTTTGGAGATTCTCGCTTGCCCTGCCTGCAAGGGGCCGGTCCGGGAAGAGGGGGATCGGATCGTCTGCACGGCGGGTTCCTGCGGCCTTCGCTACCCCGTCCGGGAGGGGATTCCCGTCATGCTGATTGAAGAGGCGGAGAAACCTTCCTCGCCTGGAAGATGAAGCGAATCCTGGTTATCCACGGGCCGAACCTGCAGCTTCTCGGAGAGAGGAACCCCACCGTGTACGGCCGGGTGAGCCTGAAGGCGATCGATCAGTCCCTCCGGGCCCAGGCGAGGAGGCTGAAGCTCCAGCTCGAATTTCTCCAGTCCAACCATGAGGGGGAGTTGGTCGAGGCGATCGGCTCGGCCAAGGGCCGCTGTGAGGGGATCCTGATCAATCCGGCTGCCTACACCCACACGTCGGTGGCGATTCGGGACGCCTTGGAGGCGGCCGGCCTTCCGGCGGTGGAGGTCCACTTAAGCAACATCTACGCACGGGAGCCGTTCCGCCACAAGTCTCTCATGGCGCCGGTGGTTTCGGGCCAGATCGCCGGCTTCGGTCCTCAGAGCTACCTTCTCGGGCTTTCGGCCCTGGCCGGGTTGTTGACGAGCCCGCGGGGCAAACGCTAGAATATCTCTCATGATTTCGACGAACCAGTTCAAAACCGGGATGAGCCTCCTCTTTGACGGGGAGCTGTATCTCATCGAGGAGTTCCAGCACGTCAAGCCGGGGAAGGGGGCTGCCTTTGTCCGGACGAAGCTCCGGTCGATCAAGACCGGCAACCTCCTCAGCCGCACCTTCGACGCCGGGGAAAAGTTCCAGGAGGCCTTCATCGAGAAGAAGTCCATGCAGTTCCAGTATCGCTCCGGCGAGGATCTCCACTTCATGGACACCCAGACCTACGAGTCCCTCGCCTTCTCCGCTTCCCAGCTCGGGGATGCGGCCAACTACCTGATGGAAAACCTCGAGGTCCGGGGTGAGTTTTATGAGGGCCGCCTGATCGGCGTGGAGCTTCCGACGACGGTGGTCTTGAAGATCACCGATTCGGATCCCGGCCTCCGGGGGGATACCTCCAAGGCGGCGATGAAGCCCGCTGTCCTGGAAACCGGCCTGAAGATCCAGGTCCCTCTTTTCATCGAGCGGGGGGAGTCGATCAAGGTCGATACCCGCACCGGGGAATACGCCGGGCGCGCTTAAAACTCCAAAGGGAAGGAGTTTCCATTGAACCTGAAAGAGTTGAAAGAGCTGCTTTCCTTGATGAACGAGAACGACCTCGTCGAGGTCGAGCTGGAGCGAGAGGGGATGAAGATCCGCCTGCGCAAGGCCGGGGCCGGTGGCAATCAAAGCATTGTGGTGGAGCATACCGCCCTGGCTCAGCCCCCATCCAGCGTCCCAGGATCCGCTCCCGCCCAGCCGAAGCCGGCCGGCCTGGAGATCAAGTCTCCGATGGTGGGGACCTTCTACCGGGCGCCGGCCCCTGAGGCGCCCCCCTTCGTGGAGGTCGGGCAGATGATCGAGGTGGGCCAGGTCCTCTGCATCATCGAAGCGATGAAGCTGATGAATGAGATCAAGTCGGAGGTGAAGGGAAGGGTCGTCCAGATCCTCGTCGAGAACGCCCAGCCGATCGAGTTCGGCCAGGTTCTCTTTCTCGTGGAGACGGACTGAGGGGGGTGATTCGCCATGTTTTCTAAAATCCTCATTGCCAACCGCGGCGAGATCGCCGTCCGGATCATCCGGGCCTGCAAGGAGTTGGGGATCCGGACTGTCGCCGTCTACTCCGAGGCGGATTTGGATTCGCTCCATGTCCGCCTGGCCGACGAAGCGGTCTGCATCGGGGCGGCCCCCAGCGCGGGAAGCTACCGGAACATTCCGGCCCTCATCTCCGCCGCGGAGATCACCGACGTCGAGGCGATCCACCCGGGCTACGGCTTTCTCTCGGAGAACGCCCATTTCGCCGAGATCTGCGAGTCCTGCAAGATCCTCTTCATCGGCCCCAGTCCCGAAGCGATCCAGATGATGGGAGACAAGATCGAAGCGAAGAAGATGATGGGAAAAGCGGGGATCCCCCTGATCCCCGGCTCGCCGGGTCCGGTGGCCTCGAAGGAGGAAGCGCTCAAGGTGGCCAAAGAGATCCACTATCCCGTGATCATCAAGGCGGCCGCAGGCGGGGGAGGCAAGGGGATGCGGGTGGCCCACAACGACGTGCGCCTGATCAGTGCCCTCATGACCGCCCAAGCGGAGGCGGAGGCGGCCTTCGGAATTCCGGATGTCTACATCGAAAAGTACATCGACCGGCCGCGCCACGTCGAGATCCAAGTCATCGGCGATTCCCAGGGCCGCGTGGTGAGCTTGGGCGAGCGGGACTGTTCCATCCAGCGAAGGCACCAGAAGCTCCTCGAGGAATCCCCCTCCCCGGTCGTTGACTCGAAGATGAGGAAGCGCATGGGGGAGGCAGCGGTCCGGGGGGCCAGGGGGGTTGACTACACCTCGCTGGGGACCATCGAGTTTCTCGTGGACTCCCAGGGGAATTTTTACTTCATGGAGATGAACACCCGGGTCCAGGTGGAGCATCCAGTCACCGAAGCGGTGACCGGGATCGACCTCATCAAGGAGCAGATCCGGATCGCCTCGGGGGAGCGGCTCTCCTTCGGCCAGGAGGACGTCCGTTTTTCCGGCCATGCCATTGAGTGCCGGATCAACGCCGAAGATCCCGAGAACGATTTTCTCCCCTGTCCCGGCGAGGTGAAGGGGTACCTGCCCCCCGGGGGCCCCAATGTCCGGGTCGATTCCCACCTGTACGCGGGCTACCGGGTTCCCCCCCACTACGATTCCCTGTTGGCCAAGGTCATCGCGCACGGCCGCACCCGCCGGGAGGCGATCGCGACGATGCGCCGGGCGCTGGAAGAGATGGTCGTTGAGCCGGTCAAGACGACGATTCCTTTTCACCGGAAAGTCCTCAACGACCCGGCCTTCCTCGAGGGAAAGTACTCCACCGATTACGTGGAGCGGATGAGCGGGGCCCGCAAGGAGGCTGTGGAATTGATGGGAGTCTGACGATGAGTTCAAAGACCGATCTGGGAACTGTTCAGATCCGGAATGAGGTGATCGGCACCATCGCCTCACTCGCCGCCCAGGAGGTGGAGGGGGTGGTGGGGGTTTGGCGGTGGTGGCCTCCCTTGGGCGGCTGGCTGGGGGCAAGCGGCGTTCGGGTCGATGCGCAAAACGGAGAAGTCCGCCTGTGGCTTGTCCTGGTGGTGGAATATGGGGTCTCTCTCCCTCAGGTCGCCTCCCACGTGCAGGACCGGGTGAGGGAAATGGTCGAGCGGATGACCCACCTGACCGCCGTCGAGGTGAATGTCAGTATTCATCATGTCAAACCCACGAAACGGAGTTGAGGTGTCGCGATGAAACTTTTTACCTGGATCATCATGGGCTGCTACATGCTGTTGTTTACCTTTCTCGGGGTGATCCTGATCTGGTTTGCCATGCAGTGGCTTCCCGTGGAAGGGGCGATCGTCTGGCTTGGGCGGGTGTACGGGGAGCGGAACCTGCGCCTCGCCTGCTTCCTCACCGGGGCGGGACTGATCTTGATCAACTGGATGATTGTCCAGCTGACCCTGGCCAAGCTCCAGCGGCAGAAGATCATCGCCTTTGAGAATCCGGACGGCCAGGTGACCGTTTCCCTTTCGGCGATCGAGGATTTCATCCGGCGTTCGGCCCGGGAGCTTCCCGAGGTGAAGAAGCTCCGCTCCGACGTCATCGCCGGCAAGGGCCGGATCCTCGTCCGGGTGCGGGTGACCCTCTGGTCCGAGGCCCACATCCCCGAGGCGACGGAGCGGATTCAGTCGCTGGTGAGATCCCGCGTGGCGGAGATGCTCTCCGGCATTGAGGAGCCGATCCAGGTCCGGGTCCATGTGGCGGAGATCTCCCACCGAGAGGAAGGGGAGGCGCAGCCCCCCCGGCGCGAGGAGAAGATCCACGCCCCCTTCCGGGGCTTCTAGGGCGATGCCCCCCCCGATCCGGCGCATCGGCCTCCTCACCGGCGGCGGAGACTGCCCGGGCTTGAACCCCGTCATCCGGGCGGTGGTCCGAAAATCTCTCTCCCTTGATCTCAAGGTGGTGGGGATCCGAAACGGCTGGAAAGGGCTGATCGAGAAAGACACCTTCCCCATGGACATTCATTCTGTCACCGGCATCCTCCACCGGGGGGGCACCATCCTGGGAACTTCCCGGACGAACCCGTACAAGGATCCGAAGCAGCTGAAGGCCCTCCAATCGAACGTGCAGGCGCTGGGACTCGAGGCGCTCATCGCCATCGGCGGAGAGGACACCCTGGGGGTGGCCCTCAGGCTGCACGAGGAGGGCCTCAAGGTGATCGGAGTTCCCAAGACGATCGACAATGACTTGGCGAATACCGACTACACCTTTGGGTTCGACACCGCCGTCAACATCGCCATGGAATCGATCGACCGGCTCCACACGACCGCCGAGAGCCACAACCGGATCATGGTGGTGGAGGTGATGGGCCGGCACGCCGGCTGGATCGCCGTCTACGCCGGGATTGCCGGGGGGGCCGATTGTATCTTGATTCCGGAGCTCCCCATCCAGGTGGATGAGGTCTGCGCGGCCATCCAGCGGCGCCATGCCAGAGGCAGGAACTTTTCGATCGTGGTGGTGGCCGAGGGGGCCGAGTTTGCCGCGGGGCAGACGACGATCCAGGACAAACGATTGGATGAATTCGGGCACGTCCGTCTGGGTGGCATCGGCGACACCTTGGGGAAGCTCATTGAGGAGAAAACCGGGTTTGAAACCCGCGTCACCGTCTTGGGGCACGTGCAAAGGGGCGGTACCCCCACCGCCTTTGACCGGGTGCTGGGGACCCGCTTCGGGGTCAAGGCGGTGGAGCTGGTGCTGAAGGGGGAGTTCGGAAAGATGGTTTCTCTCCAGGGCAACGCGATCGTTTCCGTTCCCATTGAATCGGCGGTCAAGAAGCTCAAAACCGTCGATACGGAACTCTACGAAATTGCCAAAATCTTCTTCGGCTGATCCCTCCCTCTCCGGACGGATCCAGGAGCATCTTGCTGAGAGCATCCGGACCAAGGAGAAGGTCCTCCAGACCCTTGTTCCCTCCATCGAACGGGCGGCCCGCCTCCTGATCGAGGCCCTGGAAGCGGGGAACAAGATCCTCCTTTTCGGAAACGGCGGTTCGGCGGCCGACAGCCAGCACATCGCGGCGGAGCTGGTGGGCAAGCTTCAGGTCAAGCGCCGCGCCCTGCCGGCCATCGCCCTGACCACCGACACTTCCAACCTCACGGCTCTGGGAAACGACTTCGGCTACGAGGCGGTGTTTCAGCGCCAGGTGGAGGCGCTGGGGAGGAAAGGGGACGTCGCCATCGGCATCTCGACGAGCGGCTCCTCCCCCAACGTTCTGGCCGCCATCCGGACGGCCCGAAGCTTAGGGTTAAAGACCCTGGCCCTGACCGGCCGGGCCGGCGGCTCCTTGAAGGAGATGGTCGATCTTTCCCTCACGATCCCCTCTGAGTCCACCCAGCGGATTCAGGAAGCCCACATCACCATCGCCCACATCCTCTGCGAGTTGATTGAAGACCACTTCGCCAACTCCTAAGTCGGCCCTCCTCTCTCTGAAGCGGCTCGCCCGGCTGGTTCGGGGGCTTCAGAAAGAAGGCAGACGGATCGCCTTCACCAACGGCTGTTTCGATCTCCTCCACGCCGGCCACGTCGATTACCTCCAAAGGATCAAGCGCAGGGCCGACGTTCTCATCGTTGCGGTGAACTCCGATGCGTCGGTCCGCCGCCTCAAAGGGCCGGGGCGGCCGGTGGTTCCGGCGAGGGAGCGGGCCGCCCTTGTGGCGGCCTTAAAGCCGGTGGATTATGTGACGATCTTCTCGGAATCGACCCCCCTTGGGGTCATCCGGGCGGTCCGTCCGGATCTCCTCGTCAAGGGAGCCGACTGGAAGGCCGGGGAGGTGGTCGGCAGGGAAGTGGTCGAGCGCTGCGGGGGAAAGGTGCTCCTCATGCCGTATCTGAAGGGCCATTCCACGACCCGCCTGATTCAGCGCATTCAGCAGGCAAGACGCCGCCCCGCTTAAGAAGGATCCTTGATGAAACGGACGAAAGAGCTTTCTTTGTTCCGCATCTTGGATGCCAACCTCAACCGGGCCAGGGAGGGGTTGAGGGTCTGCGAAGAGGTGGCCCGCCTCGTTCTGGAGGATCCGAAGCTCACCCGCCGTTGCCAGCACCTTCGATACAATCTGCAGGGGATTGCCCTCGATTTGAGCCGCTGCTTGACCCATCCGCGGTTTCTCGAAGCGCGGGATACGCACGGGGATGTGGGCCGACCTTCCGAGCGGGGAATTGCCCGCGCACATCGAGACTATCGGGATGTCGTTTCCGCCAACTCCAAGCGGACGGAGGAGGCCTTGAGGGTTCTGGAGGAATTCACGCGGTTGAAATCCCCCAAGGTGAGCGGGGCGTTCGGGGCGCTGCGGTTCCGGGCCTATTCCCTTGAGCAGGATCTCCTTTCAAAGCTGTAGGCTTTACTGCATCGTGGACCGAGGGGTCCTCCAGGGGAGGGACCCTCTTGAAGTGGCCGAGGCCGCTATTCAGGGAGGGGCCGATTGCATCCAATGGCGGGATAAGAGCGCTCCCGATGGGAAGTTTCTTGCCGCAGCCAGGGAGCTCCGGGAACTGACCCGGCGGCAGGAGACCCTCTTTGTCGTCAACGATCGGGTGGATGTGGCCCTGTGCGTGGGGGCCGACGCCGTTCATCTGGGGCATGAGGATCTTCCGGTGAAGGAAGCCAGGGGGATGGTGAGAGACCGGATGGCGATCGGCCGGTCCACCCATTCCTTGGAGGAGGCCCGGCAGGCGGAGGCCGACGGGGCCGATTACATCGGCGTGGGACCGGTCTTTTCCACTCCCACGAAGCCGGATTATCCTGCGGTGGGCCTGGAGCTTCTGAAGCAGATGGCTTCAACGATCCGGATTCCGTGGGTGGCGATTGGCGGCATTGACCGCCAGAAGCTTCCTCTGGTATTATCGGCAGGTGCCTCACGGATCGCTGTGGTCCGGGCGGTGGCAGGGGATCCTGATCCGGCGTCGGCTGCTCGCTTGCTGAAGATGATCCTGAAATGAGTCTCCTCATTGTCGGATCCATTGCCATTGATTCCATCCAAACTCCGTGGGGTGAAGCCGCGGACCTGTTGGGGGGCTCGGCCACCTACGCGGGTTTGGCGGCTCGACTTTGGACCCCGGTGACCCTCGTGGGGGTGGTGGGGACCGATTTTCCGCCTCGGTATCTCAGGCTCTTTGAGAAATTTCGGATGAACGGCCCTGGCTTGCGCCAGGTGGAGGGGAAGACCTTCCGCTGGAAGGGCCGGTACAGCCCCTCTCTCGAGGCGACCACCCTCTCTTTGGATCTGGGGGTCTTCAGCGGTTTTCAGCCGGCCCTGGCTCCGGCGGCGAGAGGGTCCCGGCACGCCTTCTTGGGGAACATCCATCCGGAGATCCAGTGGAGGGTTCTCTCGCAGTTGGTTTCTCCAAAATTGACCGCGTGTGATTCCCGGGCGGACTGGATCCAGACGCAAAGGAAGGGCCTCCTGAATCTCCTGAAAAAGGTGGATCTCGTTTTCCTCAATGACGGCGAGGCGAAGCTCTTGACCGGCGTTCAGAACCTCATTCAGGCGACCCGGATTCTCGCCCGCTTGGGGCCAAAGGTGGCGGTCGTTAAAAAAGGGGAACATGGGGTGCTGGCGGCGAGCCGCGATTCCTTTTTTTCTCTTCCCGGCTACCCGGTGGCGCGGGTGGTGGATCCGACGGGGGCGGGGGATGCCTTCGCCGGGGCGTGTCTCGGGTATCTCTCGAAGCAGCGGAAGGTGACCTGGGGGGGCCTCTGTCGGGGGATCCAGTTTGCCTCGGCGGCAGCTTCCATCACCATCGAGGCCTTCGGCCCAAGGCGGCTCATCCGGTCGACCCTGGCGGATGTGAACCGGCGGGCTCGCGCCTTTCAGATTCTGTCAAGAGCCATTGTCGCCTAGAAGATTCCGCGGGTGTAGTTCAGTGGCAGAATGGAAGCTTCCCAAGCTTCAGATGAGGGTTCGATTCCCTCCACCCGCTCATGGCTTGCTGCTGATGGCTGTCTTTTCGGGGTGCACGCCGTACGTCGAGGCCCCCTCCGCGGGGGTGAGGCCCTTTCCGGGGGGGTCGCTTCATCGCGTCGCCAGAGGCGAAACCCTCTGGCGGATCGCCAGAAGCTACGGGGTCGAACTGGAGGATTTGGTCAGGGCCAACCAGATCTCAGATGTTTCCCGGGTCAAGGCAGGCCAGGGAATCGTGATTCCGCCCCGGGATTGGAAGGCGCCCGACCGGAACCTGACCGCTGGGGCTCCTCGGAAAGAGGCCGCCCCTTCCGAGGAATTCCTCTGGCCCGTGAGGGGGAGGGTCATTTCGATCTTTGGGATGCGCCGGGGGGCCGGCGTTCAGAACAAGGGAATCGACATCCAGGCCCCTGAAGGAGTGCAGGTCCTGGCTTCCCGGAGCGGCCGGGTGAGCTTTGTTCACGAGAACCTTCCCGGTTTTGGGAAGACGATCATCCTGGAGCATCCGGACGGTTTTGCGACGGTGTACGCCTATGTCGGCCAGATTCTGATCCGCCAGGGTGAAGATGTTTCGCAGGCCCAAGTGATCGCCCGGGTGGGGAGGAGCGGCCGTTTGGAGTTTTCGGCTTTGCATTTTGAGATCCGCCGAAATCAAA
>JACPXR010000051.1 GCA_016196465.1 Candidatus Omnitrophota bacterium
CCTATCACCTCACCGATCTTCGGCCCATGAGGGGAATGAGCGGCTTTCTCCATCGCAAGTGCAACGAACTCCACGGCAAGAAGCTCGAGGAGATCTTCCTCGATCACCGGCCCGACGTCATCCTCGGAACCCACTTCTTCCCCATGGAAGTGGCGGCATTCTTGAAGAGGGGCGGTCAGTTGAAGAGCCGTCTCATCACCGTGCTGACCGATTTTCTTCCCCACACGGTCTGGATCGCCCCGGCCATCGACGGCTATGTGATCGGCTCTGAGAAAGGAGAGGAGGAGCTCGTCCGGAGGGGGGTGCAGCCCGAAAAGATCCGATGCCTGGGAATTCCCACCCACCCGAAGTTTTCAAAGCCGCAGGAGCGCCCCCTCCTGGAGAGGAAACTGGGCCTGGAAAAAGACCGCTTCACCCTCCTCATCGGCTCGGGGGGGACAGGCACCGGCCCGGTCCCCTCCCTTGTCCGGACCCTGGAGAAGGTCCAAGGGCCCCTTCAGATTCTTGTGGCCGCTGGAACAAACGAAGGGCTCGTCAACGCCCTGGAGGGACTGAAGAGAAAACTGATTCACCCGATGAAAGTGTTCGGCTTCATCGACAACATGGAGGAGCTGATGAGTGCCTCCGACCTCTTGATCACAAAACCAGGGGGCTTGACCTGCGCCGAAGCGATGGTCCAGGGGCTTCCCATGCTCCTCATCCCGGCGATCCCAGGCCAGGAGGGCCGAAACGGACTCATGGCCGAAGAACTCGGAGCCGGAATCCGGATCCATCGCCTCGGAGAACTCCCGGGGCTCGTTGAAGCCCTGAGGGCGGATCCCCGGCGGCTCGCGGGGATCGGTTCTCGGGCAAGGGAGGCGAGCTTCCCCGATGCCGCGAAACAGATCGCGCAGTGGGTGAGGGATGAGTCCTCCGCGGCCGGATAAATCCGAAACCGTTCAAAGGGCGGTCCGTTCCGCCCGCCGCCGGCTTGAGGCCCTTCAGGCGCTCGGGGTGACCTCTCTTCCGGCTCCCAAGGAGAAGAGGGAGAGATCCTCCAAAGCGGAAATTCTCCAGCCGATCCAGCGCCAGGCCGAAGCCTGCCGGGCCTGCCGGCTGCACGAAACCCGCAAGAGCGTCGTCTTCGGGGAAGGGAGTCTGGAGGCCCCGGTCGTTTTCGTCGGGGAGGGACCGGGGCGGGAGGAAGACCTCCAGGGGCGCCCCTTCGTGGGGCAGGCGGGAGGGCTTTTGACCAAGATGATCTTTGCGATGGGGTTCAAGCGGGAGGCGGTTTACATCGCCAATGTCGTCAAATGCCGGCCGCCGATGAACCGCCCTCCCGAACCGGACGAGGTGGCGGCCTGCTCCAGCTACCTCAAGGCCCAGCTGGAAACGATCCGCCCCAGGGTGATCTGCGCCTTAGGCAGGACGGCCGCCTCGACCCTCCTGAAGACGTCCGCCCCGATGGCCCATCTCCGGGGAAAAGCCTTCGCCTGGGAAGGAATCCCGGTCGTGGTGACGTTCCATCCGGCTTATCTCCTCAGAAACCCCTCCGCCAAGACCCTCGTCTGGCAGGACCTCCAGCAGGTCCTCGCCCTCCTCCAATCATGAGCTCGCCGAAGTATGCGGAGGTGGCGGTGGGGCTTCCGGTCCGCTCCACCTTCCACTACGCCATCCCCAGAGGGGTCTGGGCGAAGGCGACGGTCGGAACGCTGGTCTGGGTTCCTTTCAGGAACCGGAGAATTCTCGGGGTGATTGTCGGCCTCGTCGAGAAACCCGAAGTCCCCCGCGTCAAACCGATCGCAGAGACGGTGGGGGAGGAGCCGTTGATCAGCCGGGAACTTCTTGAGCTCACCCGCTGGATCAGCGAGACTTACCAGGCGGGCTGGGGAGAAACCCTGCTGGCTGCCCTTCCGGGCCCTCTTCGGCGGGGACGCACGCGGATGGAGTCCCGGGAGGCCCTTTCAACCCCTGAAGCCCCCCGGACCCTGCCGTTTCAACCCACTCCGGAGCAGGCCTCGGCGCTGGAGAAGATCCTTCCCCTCCTTCGGCAGAAGAAGCACCAGATCTTTCTCCTCCACGGCGTCACCGGAAGCGGCAAGACGGAAGTTTATCTTCAGGCGATCGCAGAAACGCTCGCTCAGGGCCGGTCCAGCATCGTCCTCGTCCCTGAGATCAGCCTCACCCCGCAGGCGATCGAGCGATTTCAGGGGCGCTTTGGAAAAGAGGAGGTCGCCCTCCTCCACAGCGGCATGCTGGAAAGCCACCGACTCAGCGAATGGAACCGGATCCGCCGGGGAAGCGCCCGGGTGGTGGTGGGCGCCCGCTCGGCTGTCTTCGCGCCGGTCTCTTCGCTGGGTCTGGTCGTGGTGGATGAAGAGCATGAACCTTCCTACAAGCAGGAAGACTCCCCCCGATACCACGCCCGGGAGGCGGCCATCCGGCGGGCAGCCCTGAACCAAGCGGCGGTGATCTTGGGTTCGGCGACGCCGGCCCTCGAAACGTACCGCCGGGCCCTCCAGGGGGAATTCACGCTCATCCGCCTTCCTCACCGGATTGAACGGGTGCCTCTGCCGGAGGTGAAGATCGTCGACATGAGGCGGGAGTGGGCCTCGGGGCGCCGGGGAGGGATCTTCTCCAAGGCCCTCGAGGAGGCGATCGCCCAGACCCTGAAGGACCGCCAGCAGGGGATTCTCTTCCTCAATCGGCGCGGATTTTCCACCAGCGTCCAGTGCCGTCGCTGCGGGCACACCCTCCGGTGCAAATCGTGCCAGGTGTCGCTCGTCTATCACATCGCCAAGCGGGAGATGATCTGTCACACCTGCCGGGCCTCGAGCCCAGCGCCTCAGGTCTGCCCCCCATGCCGGAGCGAATACGTCCGCTTCCAGGGGATGGGAACCCAGCGGGTGGAAAGCGAACTCTCACGCCTTTTCCCCCACGCCTCCATCGCCCGGATGGACACCGACTCCACACGAAGCCGGGGATCCCATGACAAGCTGTTGAGGAGCTTCCGGCGGCACGAGATTGACTTCCTCGTGGGGACCCAGATGATCGCCAAGGGCCTGGATTTCCCGCGGGTGACCCTCGTGGGAATCATCTCGGCCGACACCGCCTTGAACCTGCCGGATTTCCGCTCGGCGGAGCGGACGTTCAACCTCCTCACCCAGGTGGCCGGACGCTCCGGCAGGGGGGAGCTTCCAGGACGGGTCATCGTACAAACCTACACCCCCCACCATTACGCGATTCAGGCGGCCGGCCGCCACGACTACGAGGGCTTCTACGCCCAAGAGATCAAGGTCCGCCGCGAGGTGAACCTCCCTCCTTTCTCGCGGCTCATCCAGATCCTCGTCCGGTCCATGCGGGAGAGCAAGGCGATCGAAGGGGCGGGGAAGCTCAGGGACCTTCTTCGGGAGGAGCTGGGCAGCTCGGTGACTCTCCTGGGACCCTCCCCCCATCCAATCCGGCGCGTGAGAAGGGTTTACCGCTGGCAGATCCTTCTCAAGGCTCCATCGCTCGATCTCATCCAGGAAGCGCTCACCAGGGCCCTCCGCAAGGCCCCCTCCCCCCGGGGGTGCGTTGTCAGCGTCGACGTGGATCCTCTTTCGTAGCCCGCCGTGATAAGATAGCCGGATGGTTGCCCCGATCTTAAAAGAACCGGATCCCCTCCTCCACCGGAAGGCCCTGACGGTCCCGAAAATCACCTCCGAGATTGAGGGGCTCATCGAAACGATGATTGAAACGATGCACGCCGCGCAGGGGGTGGGGCTGGCCGCCAACCAGATCGGCTCTCCCCTGAACATCCTCGTGGCCAGCCCCAACGGGGAAAGGGGCGGGGAAATCGTCCTCGTCAACGCCTCCCTCACCAGGGGCCGGGGCCGCGCGAAATCTCCTGAAGGGTGCCTCTCCCTGCCTGGAATTTCATCGGAGGTGAGCCGGCCGGGCTCGGTGAGCGCCTCGGGTCTGGACCGCCGGGGAAACCCCCTCACCCTTGAGGCGGAGGGCCTCCTGGCCAAGATCCTCCAGCACGAAGTGGACCATCTCGAGGGGCACCTCTTCCTCCACCGGCTGGGATTCTGGAACCGAAGGCGCCTTCTCAGGAAATACGAGGCCCTGTCCAATTCCCTTCGCCAAATCAAGCTGTAGATGCGAATCCTCTTCTTTGGGACCCCTTCCTTCGCCGTTTGCGCCCTCGAAGCGCTCCTCGAAAGCTCCCACACGCTGGTAGGAGTCGTCACCCAGCCCCCACGCCCCGCCGGACGTCTGGGCAAACCGCAGGGGTCCGCCGTCGAGGAAGCGGCCCGCCGGCACGGGCTGGATCTCTTTCAGCCGGAATCCCTGACGGACGCTGCCTTCCTTCAAACGTTAAGGGAACTGAAGGCGGAGGCGGCCCTGGTCGTCGCCTACGGCCGAATCTTTCCCCCTCCCCTTTTAAGCTTATTCCCTCGGGGGGCCTGGAACCTCCACGCCTCCCTGCTCCCCAAATACCGGGGTGCCGCTCCCATTCAATGGGCCTTGATCCGGGGGGAAACCCAAACGGGTTTGACGGTCTTCCGGATGGACGAACAGCTCGATCACGGAAAGATCCTTCTCCAGGAAACCCTCCCGGTCTCACAAGAGGAAACGGCAATGACCTTAGGCTCGACCCTGGCGGGGAAGGGGGGACCGCTTCTCTTCAAGGCGCTGGGGCTGATCGAAAGCGGAACGCCCACCCTCCTTCCACAGGAGGAGTCTCAAGCCAGCTTCGCTCCCCGCTTGACCAAGGCGGACGGAGTGATCGACTGGAAGGAGCCGTCTCTGCCGATCCACAACCGGATCCGGGGTGTCCAGCCCTGGCCGGGGGCCCTGACCGGGCTTGAGGGAAGGGTGCTCAAGATCCTCTCCGCCGTCCCCCACCCGCAGCGCGGGGATTCCAACGCCTCGCCAGGAACCGTAGTCCAAGCCGATCCCAAGAAGGGGATCCTCGTTCAAACCGGTTTGGGACAACTGGAGATCCGCGAGCTTAAGCTCTCAGGGGGAAAGGCCTTGAGCGCCTCTGATTTTCTCCGGGGCCATCCCCTTCATGCCGGGATTCACCTCCTGGCCCCGCCCCTGTGATAGAATACCCCCTTTTACACTAGGAGCCCCCATGCCGGAACTCCGCAAAGATCCTCTGATGGGACGGTGGGTGATCATCTCCACCGAACGGGCCAAGCGACCGGACGAATTTCTGCCGCTGGCGCCGGTTCTCCCCGAGACAGAGCCGGATTGCCCCTTCTGTGAGGGAAACGAATCCAAAACCCCTCCGGAGATCATGGCGGTCCGTCCGGCGGGTTTGGCGCCCAACAGCAGGGGATGGAAGGTCCGGGTGGTCCCCTCCATTGCTCCCGTCCTGCGCATTGAAGGGAAGATGGAGCGCCGTCCCCAGGGGATCTACGACGTCGCTTCGGGAATCGGGGCCCACGAGGTGATCGTCGAAACCCCTCAGCACCTCCCCTCCCTCTCCCATCTCACCCAGGAACAGATCCAGCAGGTGCTCGAGGTGACCCTTCACCGGATGACCGATCTGGAAAAGGACCAGCGGTTCAAAAGCGTCCTCCTGTTCAAGAACGTCGGTGAGAACGCCGGATCGGGCAAAACCCAGCATGCCCGCGCTCAGCTCATCGCCCTTCCGGTGATCCCCGTCCGCCTGAAGGATGAGCTCCACGGCGCGAACCAGTATTTCCAGCTGAAGGAGCGGTGCATCTTCTGCGACATTCTCCGGCAAGAGCTCGACGCCCAGCAGCGCCTCGCGGTGGAGACCTCGCACTTCGTCGCCCTGGCCCCCTTCGCTTCCCGTTTTCCCTTCGAGCTGTGGATCCTCCCCAAGGGGCACGCCGCCGACTTCACAAAGATGACGCCCCACGAGAAAGGGGACCTCGCAAGGATCCTTCAGTGGACCTTCTTAAAGCTCTCCCGCGTCCTCAAGGATCCTCCGTACAACACGATCCTTCACACCGCCCCCTACCGCCGCGCCAAGGCGGGGGCGTGGCGCACGATCGACCAGGATTTTCATTGGCACCTGGAGATCATGCCCCGGCTGACCCGGGTGGCCGGGTTCGAATGGGGAAGCGGCTTCTACATCAACCCGACCCCTCCTGAGGAGGCGGCCAAATTCATGAAGGAGGCGGGGGTCCCCGTGATGAGTCGTGGCTGAAATCCGGAAGGATCCCATCTCCGGACGTTCGATCATCGTCTCCACAGATGGCCCGATGGGGCCCGCGGATTTCGATCTGGAACCCCACCAGATCCCCCCCGGGCCGTGTCCCTTCTGCCCAGGGAACGAGGCGATGACCCCGCCGGAAATCGCGGCGAGGCGCCAGGCCGGAAGCGCTCCCAACGGTTCCGGATGGAGGATGAGGGTCATCCCCAACAAATTCCCAGCCCTCCGGGTGGAAGGGAACCTCAACCGGACCGGCGTGGGAATCTACGACATGATGAACGGAATCGGCGCCCACGAGGTGATCATCGAGACCCCCGACCACCACAAGGCCCTGGCCGATTTTCAGCCCCCCGAGATGGAGGAGCTCCTTGAAGTCTACCGGGAACGCTCCCTGGATTTGAGGAAGGACCAGCGCTTCCGGTATCTTCTCATCTTCAAGAACTTCGGCGAGTCGGCGGGGGCCTCCCTCGCTCACCCCCACTCCCAGCTCATCGCGCTTCCCGTGGTCCCCAAACGGGTGACCGAGGAGCTGACCCGCTCCGAGGAGTACTTCGAGCGGAAGGACCGGTGCGTCTTCTGCGATCTCATTCGTCAGGAGACGGAGGAGAAAGGCCGCATCGTGCTGGAGTCGGAGGGGATGCTGGCCTTCGCGCCGTTTGTCTCCAGGTTTCCCTTCGAGATGTGGGTGATCCCGAAGGAACACAGCGGCGATTTCGTGGCAAGCCCTCCCGAGCTTCTGTCGGACCTGGCGAAGACCCTGCCGCAACTGCTGGGGAAGATGCGGCGGGTGCTCCACAACCCCTCTTACAACTTCATCCTCCACACATCTCCTCTTGAAGCGGCCCCCTGGGCGGGGTATCATTGGCATCTGGAGATCATGCCCCGGCTGACCCGGGTGGCCGGGTTCGAATGGGGAAGCGGCTTCTACATCAATCCCACCCCCCCAGAATTGGCTGCAAGCTTTTTACGCGGAGACTGATCGCCATGGCTGTTCGAGTTGGCATCAACGGGTTCGGTCGGATCGGCCGGGTGGTGTACCGGGCCGGATGGAACCGCCCGGGCCTCGAAATCGTCGGCATCAACGACCTGCCGGTCGGCACCCAGACGCTGGCTCACCTGTTGAAATACGATTCCAATTTCGGGATCTTCCCACCCGAGGTGCGGGCCGAAGCGGATTCCCTCATCGTCGGGGGAAAGCGGGTCAAGGTGATGAGTTACAAAGCCCCCTCCGAGATCCCCTGGAAGGAGCTGGGGGCGGAGATCGTCGTGGAGTCGACGGGGGTCTTCACCGATCGCCAGATGGCGGCAGGCCACCTCGCCGGAGGGGCCAGGAAAGTGATCATCTCCGCCCCCGCCAAGAACGAGGACCTCACCGTGGTCCTCGGCGTCAACGAGAACGCGTACGACCCCGCCAAGCATCAGGTGATCTCCAACGCCTCCTGCACCACCAACTGCCTGGCCCCCATGGTCAAGGTGCTTCAGGAAAGCTTCGGGGTGACCCAAGGCCTCATGACGACGATCCATTCCTACACCAACGACCAGAGGATCCTCGACCTGCCCCACAAGGACCTCCGCCGGGCCCGGGCCGCCGCCCAGTCGATGATCCCCACGAGCACCGGAGCGGCCTCCGCCATCGGCCTCGTCATCCCCGAGCTCAAGGGGAAGCTCGATGGGCTGGCGATCCGGGTGCCCACACCGAACGTCTCCCTCGTGGACTTCACCTGCGAAGTGTCGAGGCCCGCCTCCAAGGAGGCAATCAACGAGGCGTTCAAGAAAGCGGCGGCCGGGCCTCTGGGAAAATACCTGGAGTACTCCGAATTGCCCCTCGTCTCCAAAGACTTCAACGGGAACCCCAAGTCCTGCATCTTCGACGCGCCTCTGACCAGGGTGACGGATGGGAACATCGCGAAGGTCTTCGGCTGGTACGACAACGAGTGGGGATATTCCAACCGGGTGGTGGACCTTGTGGAATTCATCGCCAGCAAGCAGTAGCGCGATGGTGGAGAAGACTCCCTTTCGGACCCTCCCAGAGCTTCAGATCGAGGGAAAACGCCTCCTCATCCGGGTCGATTTCAACGTCCCCCTCCGGGGGGGGAAGGTGACCGACACCACCCGGATCGAGGCCTCTCTTCCGACGATCCGCTATGCCCTGGAGAAAAAAGCGAAGGTGATCTTGATGAGCCACCTGGGACGTCCGGACGGCGAGGTGAAGGAGGAGCTCCGGATGCGGCCGGTGGCAGAGAAACTCTCCGAGATCCTCGGAATTCCGGTGAAGACCGCCCCCGACTGCGTCGGCCCGGAGGCGAAGCGGCTCGCTTCGGGGCTTCAAGGGGGCGAGCTCCTTCTCCTCGAGAACCTCCGGTTTCATCCGGAGGAGGAAGCGAACGACCCCGGCTTCTCAAAGGACTTAAGCCGCCTGGGAGAGCTCTACGTCAACGACGCCTTCGGCGCCGCCCACAGGGCCCACGCCTCCACCGCGGGGGTCGCCAGGCACCTCCCCGCCGCGGCCGGGTTCCTCATGGAAAAAGAGATCTCCGCCCTCTCCCGCCTCCTCGAGGAACCGGAGCGCCCCTACTGGCTGATTCTGGGGGGAGCCAAGGTCTCCGATAAGATCCCTTTGATCCAACAGCTCATCGACCAGGTGGACGGGATTTTAATCGGCGGCGGGATGCAGTACACCTTCTTCGCCGCCCAGGGAATCGGGGTGGGGAACTCTCCCGTGGAGCGGGACCATTTGAAAACCGCCCGAGCCCTGGTGACCCAGGCGAAAGAGCGGGCCATTGAGCTCCTCCTCCCCCTCGACCATGTCATCGCCACCCGCGTGGCGCCCGACGCCCGGATGAGGACCACCGAGAAGCCAGGCGTTCCAGAAGGATGGGAGGGGGTCGACATCGGCCCCAAGACCGTGGCGGCGTTCCAGGCGAAGCTTCAACAGGCCAAAACCGTCCTTTGGAACGGCCCGGTGGGGGTTTTTGAGATCGAACCTTTCTCCCGAGGGACCCGCGCCCTCGCCCAGACCCTGGCGGGCCTCGACTGCACCTCGGTGGTCGGCGGAGGAGACTCGGCGGCCGCCGTGGTCAAATTCGGGCTCAGGGAGCGGATGACCCACGTCTCAACGGGCGGCGGAGCCAGCCTCGAGTTCCTGGAGGGGAAGGTTCTCCCCGGCGTGGCGGCTTTGATGCGCCGATGAACCGACGGCGGATCATCGCTGGAAACTGGAAATTGAACGGCACCTTGAAGGAAGCCCTGGAACTGACCCAGGGGGTGCTCAAAGCCCTTTCCTCCCTTTCAGAGGAGGTGGAGGTGGTTCTCTGCCCCCCCTTCACCGCCCTCTCCAAGGTGGGAGAGCTCTTGAAGGGCAGCCGGATCCGCCTGGGAGCCCAGGACGTCCACTGGGAGCCGAAAGGGGCCTTCACCGGAGAAGTTTCCGCCCCCCTCCTGAAGGAGGCCGGCTGCCGGTTCTGCATCATCGGCCACTCCGAAAGGCGACTCTGGTTCGGTGAAACGGACTCGAACGTCCACAAGAAACTTCTCGCCCTGATCGAGGAGGGGCTCCATCCGATCCTCTGCGTCGGAGAAACGCTCGAACAGCGCCAGCGGGGGCACACCTGGGAAATCATCCGCCGTCAACTGGAAGCGGCCCTCGAGGGCCTTGAGCCGCTCGCGGCCGCCCGGCATCTCGTCATCGCCTACGAGCCGGTCTGGGCGATCGGAACCGGGCAGAACGCCACCCCCGCTCAAGCCCAGGAGGTCCACGCGAAGATCCGCGGCTGGCTCTCGACCCGGTTTGGAAAGGCCCAGGCCCAGTCCATCCGGATCCAGTACGGCGGGTCGGTGAAGCCGGAAAACGCCAAGGAACTCCTCGCGCAGACCGATGTCGACGGCGCCCTGGTCGGGGGAAGCAGCCTGCAGGTCAAATCTTTCGTACAGATCGTCGAATCGTCCCCTCAAGGGAGGCAGGCCCCATGCTGTACGGGTTGATTCTGGTCGTTCACCTCTTCATGTGCTTCATCCTCATCGCGGTGATCCTTCTTCAGGCAGGCAGGGGCGGGGGCCTCGCCGACGCCTTTTCCGGGGGAACGGCCCAGTCCATTCTGGGGACGCGGGGGGCGGCCTTCCTCACCAAGGCCACCTCCATCTGCGCGACCCTCTTCATGCTCACCTCCCTGTCCCTGGCGATCCTTTCCGTCCAGCGGGGCCGGTCCCTCATGGAGAGGGCGGCCCCCGCATCCAGCACGGTAGCCGGTGGCCCCCCACCAGCCGAACAGAAGTAAAAATCTCCTCCTCATCTACGCGATGTCGTCCCTGACCTACTTCAGTCAGGGAATTGGCGGACTGGCGGGCCAGCCCCTCTTCTTCCACCTCAAAGAAATTCTTGTTTTGGACGCTTTCGGAGGGGCGATCAAGGATGTCGCCATGGACGGAATCATGGTGGAAGAGGGCAGGCGGATGGGGCTCGTGGGGAAGATCCAGGCCGTCCAGTGGGGGTCTCTCACCCTGGCCTCCGTCATCACGGGGCTGGCTGGGGGGGTCATCGCGGAACGGTTCGACTATCATCTGGGCTTCAAGCTGGTCGCCGTTTTCCCTCTTCTCGTCGCCGGCCTGGCCTTTTTTTACCGGGAGAATCCGGTCGGGGACCGCGCGCAACGGCCGCCGATGAGGGAGGTCCTGAAGAACAGGCGGCTTCTTCTGGCGATGCTGTTTTTATTCCTTCTCTGGTTCTCCCCCTCCTTCGGCGTTCCCGTCTCTTTCAAGATGAGGGACGAGCTGCACTTCTCCAAGCTCGCCATGGGCTTCCTGGGGACGCTGGGCTCCGCCTTTTCCATCCTGGGGGCCGTCTGGTATTGGAGGGTGAGCAGCCGGATCGATCTGAAGAAGTGGCTCGTCATCAGCACCCTCCTCAGCGCCCTCTCCACGTTCGCCTATCTCTACCTGACCCCAACGAGCGTGGTCGTCTATGCCGTTGGGTTCGGGATCGCCAGCATGGCGACCCAGCTTATCCTCATGGACTTCTGCGCCAGGATCTGTCCGGAGGGAAAAGAGGCGACCACCTTCGCCCTCATCATGTCGGTTCTGAACTTCGGCACCTTCCTGTCAGGGATCGTGGGAGGCAAACTCCATGACCTGGTCGGCTACCACTGGCTCGTGGTGATCTCAGGGGCAACCACCCTGCTCTGTCTGCCGCTGATCCCGCATTTGAAAGTGGAGCGCTGAGCGTGCCTGCGCCTCCTTCAGGCCGATGGAACCGGATGGTCCGAAAGGCCCGCCGGGCGGTCTTTCGGGATGAACCGACTTACTACGACATGTTTGAAAATCCGGGGGAGAAATATTTCGCCCGGCTTTATCTCGCCCAGATCCGGAAGGCGATCCAAGAGAGCCCTCCCCGGAAGGGGGAGCCCCTTCAAATCCTGGATGCCGGATGCCAGGCCGGACGGCTCGCCGTTCCCCTCGCCCTGGACGGCCATGAGGTCACCGGGGTGGACACCTCGGACCTCGCCCTGCGGCGGGCCAGGCGCCATGCCGGGGAGGCCCAAGTCCAGCTGAAGCTGATCCGGGCGGACCTGGCCTGGTGGCTTCCCGCGCAGCCGCAGGGCTCTTTCGATGCCGTCCTCTGCGCGGAGGTCCTCTACCTCAGGGAAAATTACCGCCAGCTGCTCCAGGATCTCATCCGGGTCCTCCGCCCCGGGGGGCTTTGCTTCATCTCCCACCGGCCCACCGGCTACTACCTCGCTGAGGCGCTCCAGCGCCGGGACTGGGAAGGGGCGCGCCAGGTGCTGGAGAAAAGGGAGGGGAAGCTCTGGGGATCGTATTACAACTGGCAGGATCCGGAGGAGCTCATCCCCCTCTACCGGACCGTGGGGATCGATCCGGCGAGGGTCTTTCCGATCGGATTCTTCTCGTGGCTCGCCGTGAACCCCGAGGGGCTTCCGCCGGAGGGCCAGGAGCTTCTCTTTCAGGCGGACCAGGCCTTCGCCAACCCGATCAGCGCCTCCGGGCGGTATCTCTTGGTCTGCGGCCGGAAGGGGACGGCATGAAACGGTGGTGGTACCCGCCGATTCTCACCTATCACCGGATTGAGCCGGCCCCCCGCAAAGAAACTCCCACCCTTTCTCCGGAAACCTTCGACCGCCAGATGGGGCTTCTTTCAAAACGCTGGAAAACAGTTTCCCTTTCGGAGCTGTTCAGACGGCTGGAGCGAAACAGTCCTTTCGGCGGCAGGGAAGTGGCCCTCACCTTCGATGACGGAACGGGGGACGCTTTTCTCCATGCCTTTCCGATCCTCCGAAAACACCGGATCCCGGCAACAATCTTCCTCATCGCCGCCGACATCGGCAAACCGGGGATGCTCTCCCAGCCCCAAATCCGCCTCATGCAGGAAGCAGGGATCTCCTTCGGCAGCCATACCCTCCACCATGCCTACCTGCCGGACCTGACGCCGGAGCGAGCCCTTGAGGAACTCGCCGGCTCGAGAAAACTCCTTCGTTCCCTGGGGATCGAGGCGGAATTCTTGAGTTACCCGGCAGGGGGCTTCACCCCGGAGGTGGTCCGGATGGCGAAGGAGGCGGGCTACCGGGGCGCCCTCACCACCAACCGGGGGGAGCGCCGCTTCCCCGTCGACCGCTGGGCCCTGCGCCGGATCACGATGCACTCGGGGGGGAGTTCCCCCTTCGGAATCTGGCTCCGGTGCTCCGGCTATTACGGACTGAACCACCACCTCCGCCCGAGCGCTTAAGAGCCGGCTCCCTTGTGAAATGAGCGCCCGGGGCGCTATAATGCCTTTTCTCGATGAAAACCGCCACCGGAACCAGGATCAAGAACACGCTCACCTTCATCATGGCGGGCGGCAAGGGAGAGCGGCTGATGCCCCTGACCCGGGACCGGGCCAAGCCGGCGGTCCCCTTCGGGGGGATCTTCCGGATCATCGACTTCACCCTCTCCAACTGCATCAACTCCGGCATCCGGAAGATCCACGTCCTCACCCAGTACCGCTCCATCTCCCTGGTCAGGCACCTCTGGATGGGCTGGAACATCTTCGACGCGGAGCTGGGGGAATACATCGACATCGTCCATCCCCACCAGCGGGCTGAGGAACACTGGTACCAGGGGACCGCCGACAGCGTCTACCAGAACATCTATTCGATCGAGGCGGAGCGCCTGCCCTATGTCCTGGTCTTGGCCGGGGACCACATCTACAAGATGAATTACGCCCAGATGCTGGAATTCCACACCGACGCTCAGGCCGACGCCACCGTTGGGGTCGTCCGGATGCCGATCTCCCAGGCCCCCTCCCTGGGGGTGGCGGATCTGGACCGCCAACAGCGGATCGTCCGCTTCACGGAGAAGCCGCTCTCCCCGCAGCCGATTCCAGGCGATCCGGGGCACATCTACGCCTCCATGGGGATTTACCTCTTCAACCGGGATCCCCTGGAAGAGGAGCTGAGCCTGGACGCCAAAAGCGCGAGCGACCATGACTTCGGGAGGAACATTCTGCCCAACTGCCTGGAGCATGGGCGGCGGGTGATGGGATATCTCCTCGAAGGGGGGGAGGGCCGGGAAGCGTACTGGCGGGACGTGGGGACCCTGGATGCCTACTACGAGGCGAACATGGACTTGATCCAGGTGACCCCGGTCTTCAACCTCTACGACCGGGACTGGCCGATCCGGACTTACATGGAGCAAAACCCTCCGGCCAAGTTTGTCTTCAGCGGGGGGGAGAATCCTTCCCGCGTGGGCCGGGCGATCGACTCCCTCGTCTCCGGCGGCTGCATCCTCTCCGGGGGAAGCGTGGCCCGCTCGATCCTCTCCCCCAAGGTCCGGGTCCACAGCTATTCGGAAATTTCCGACTCGATCCTCCTGGAGGGGGTGGAGGCCGGCCGCCACTGCAGGATCCGCCGGGCGATCATCGACAAGGAGGTGAAGATCCCCCCGAACACGGTGATCGGCTTTAACCCCGCCGAAGACCGAAAGCGGTTTGAGGTGACGGACAGCGGGATCACCGTCGTCGCCAAAGGGACTGCCCTTTCATGACGGAAGAGATGCTCACCATCGGCCGCTACAGCTTCCGATCGCGCCTGATCATGGGCACCGGCAAGTACCCCACCCCTCAGATCATGCAGGAGGCGCTGGAGGCATCCCAGACGGAGCTCGTGACGGTGGCCCTCCGGCGGGTGGACTTGAAGAACCGCCAGGCGGACCCGGTCCTCGGGTTTCTGGATCCGAAGCGGTACACGATCCTCCCCAACACCGCCGGGTGCACGACGGCGGAGGAAGCGATCCGCACCGCCCGCTTGAGCAGGGCCTCAGGGGGGTCGGATCTCATCAAGCTGGAGGTGATTGGAGACCCCAAAACCCTGATGCCGGACACCCTGGGGCTTCTGGAAGCGACCCGGGCCCTCGTCCAGGAAGGCTTCACCGTCCTGCCCTACACCAACGACGACCCGGTGATGGCCAGGCGGCTGGAAGAGGCGGGGGCCGCCTGCGTCATGCCGCTGGCCGCCCCGATCGGATCGGGCCAGGGGGTCCTGAATCCGCTGAACATCCAATTCATCCTGGAAGCGGTGAAGATCCCCGTCATCGTGGACGCGGGGGTTGGAACGGCCTCTGACGCCGCCGTCGCGATGGAGCTGGGGGTGGAGGGAGTCCTCATGAACACGGGCGTCGCGGGGGCGCGGGACCCCGTCCGGATGGCGCGGGGGATGCGCCTCGCCGTGGAGGCCGGGCGGCTCGCTTATCTCGCGGGACGGATCCCCAAGAAAACCTATGCCAGCCCCTCCAGCCCTCAAACAGGAAAGGTGGGCAGTCGATGAGCCGAAATTACCGAATCGCGGTGATCCCCGGAGATGGGACCGGACCGGAGGTGATCCGGGAGGGCCTGAAGGTCCTCACGGCGGTCTCCGACAAAGTGGGCTTCGATCTTGAGCTCGTCCCCTACGACATCGGCGGGGAACGCTTCTTGAAGACCGGCGAGACCCTGCCCCCCTCGGTCCTTGAGGAGATGAAGAGCGTCTCCGCCATTTACCTGGGGGCGATCGGCCACCCCGAGGTGAAGCCGGGGATCCTGGAGGGGGGGATCCTCCTGAAGATCCGCTTCGAGCTGGACCAGTACATCAACCTGCGCCCGGTGAAGCTTTACCCTGGGGTTTGGACTCCCCTCAAGGAGAAGGGCCCGGAGGAGATTGATTTCGTGGTGGTCCGGGAGAACACCGAAGGCCTTTACGTCGGAATCGGCGGAAACTTCAAGAAGGGAACGCCGGATGAGGTGGCCGTCCAGTTGGACGTGAACACCCGCAAAGGGGTGGAGCGCTGCATCCGCTACGCCTATGAATTCGCGAAGAAAAGGGGTTCCCCGAAGAAGAAGCTCACCCTCTGCGCCAAGACCAACGTCCTCACCTACGCCCACGACCTGTGGGTCCGGGTCTTTGAAGAGGTGGGGAAAGAATATCCCGACGTCCCCCGGGACTATTCCCACGTGGACGCCCTCTGCATGTGGATGGTGAAATCCCCCGAGGTGTTCGACTGCATCGTCACCAACAACATGTTTGGGGACATCATCACGGACCTGGGGGCCATGATCCAGGGGGGCTTGGGGATCGCCGCCGGAGGCAACATCCACCCCAAGGGGGTCTCCATGTTCGAGCCGATCGGAGGCTCTTCCCCCAAGTACGCCGGGAAGGGCATGATCAATCCCCTCGCGGCGATCGCCGCCGGCGGGATGATGCTCGACTTCCTGGGAGAGGGAGGGGCCGCCGCGGCGATCGAGGAGGCGGTGAAGGCGGTGACCGGCACGAAACTGAAGAGTCTCGCCGCGGGGAAAATGGGGTACACCACCACCGAAGTGGGGGACCTCGTCGTCGAGGCCCTATGAAACCGCCCCTCAATGTCTGCGTCGTCGGCGTGGGGGCCGTCGGCATCGAGATCCTCCGCGTGCTTAAGGAACGCCGATTCCCCATCCGCGCGCTGAAGGTCCTCGCCCGAAGCGCCCGCCCCCTCTCACTCGATGGGGAATCCCTCCGGGTGGAGGCCATCTCTCCCGAGGCCTTTCAAGGGCAGGATCTGGTCCTCTTCGCCGGCACCGAAGGAGAAAAGGGGGCGGCGGTCACCTACGCCCGCGAGGCGATCCGCCGGGGGGCGCTGGTCATCGACAACGGGGCCGACTTCCGGATGGATCCCAAGGTCCCCCTGGTGATCCCCGAGATCAACCCGGAGGACGCCAAAAGGCATGAGGGGATGATCGCCAATCCCAACTGCTCCACGATTCAAATGGTGATGGCCCTGGCCCCGGTTCACCGTCGCTTCAAGATCCGGCGGGTCATTGTCTCCACTTACCAGGCCGTTTCCGGAGCCGGAAGCAAAGCGATCGAAGCGTTGGAAGCCCAGACGGAGGCCACCGTCCGAAAAGTTGCTCTTCCCCCATCAGATCCATTGCCCCAGACCATCATCCAGAACGTTTTTCCAGAAATTGGCTCTTTTCAGGAGCTGGGATACACCAGCGAGGAATGGAAGATGGTCAGAGAGACCCAGAAAATCCTTCACGACGACCAGATGGCCATTACCGCTACCGCGGTCCGGGTGCCGGTCGTCTCCGCCCATTCGGAATCGGTTTACTTTGAAATCGAGCATCCGGCAGCGCTTCAGGATCTGAAAGGCCTCTGGCGCCAAACTCCCGGCGTCAAGCTGGTGGAAGAGCCGTCCTATCCCATGCCGGTGGAGGCGGTCCATCGAGATGAAGTGTTTATCGGCCGGGTCCGGCAGGATCCCTTCATCAAGAACGCCTTCTCCTGCTGGGTGGTCTCCGATAACCTCCGGAAAGGGGCGGCCCTCAACGCCGTCCAGATCGCGGAACTGTTTCTCACCCCTTGACCCGGACATTCAAATTCACCGTCGCCTATGACGGCTCCCGGTACGCCGGCTGGCAAAGGCAGAAAAACACCAAGACGATCCAGTCGGTCCTCGAAGAGACCCTCCAGCGCATCACCGGCAGGAGGGCGCACGCGGTGGGAGCGAGCCGGACCGACAGCGGAGTCCACGCCGAGGGGCAGACGGCCCACGTCCAGCTCCAGACCCGCCTCTCCCCTTCCACCCTTCAACGGGCGATGAACGCCCTCCTCCCGGAGGATATTCTCATCCGGAAAGTGGAGCTGGCCCCCAGGAGCTTCCACGCCAGGTATCAGGCGAAAAGAAAGTGGTACCGCTACCTCATCTGGAATGAAAAAACCAGGCCCCTCTTCGAGCGGAACCGGGTCCTCCACCTTCCGGGGCCCCTGGACCTCCAGGCGATGCGGCGGACGGCCCGGAAACTCACCGGCCGGAGGGATTTCCGTCCCTTCTGCTCGGCTTCCGACGGCCGCAACCACCCCGGCAGCGCCCTCCGGACGATTAGGAAACTTTCCGTCCGCCGGGAGGCAGATCTGGTCCTCATTGACGCGGAGGCGGACGGCTTCCTCTATCACATGGTCCGCCGGATCGTGGGGCTGCTGATCCAGGTGGGGCAGGGAAAGAGGGCCCTGATTCCCCCGACGGCCCCCGCCAGGGGGCTCTGCCTGATGAGGGTCTCCTACCGTTAAGCAAGAAAACTCATTTTTCGCTTGACAGGGCCGGGGTCATCCTTGATAATGAGACTCGATCTCAACTGAATGAACATGAGTCTCAATATCGAACATCCCAAAGGCGCCGAGGTGATCCTCTTTCCTCGGCACGCCCGCCGCCCTGAGCAGTTCAAGGCGTGGCTGGCCAACATCCTCCAGACCTTCCAGGAGCACCTGGGCCGGCAGGGCCTGAAATTGACCCGCCAGCGGGAGGAGATCCTCCGGGCCCTCATGGCGGCCGACCGGCACCTGGGGATGGAGGAGCTCTACAGCTCGCTGAAGAAGCAGGACCCGACGATCGGCCGGGCCACGATCTTCCGGACGGTGAAGCTCCTCCAGGAGTGCGGGCTGGTGGCCGAGGTCGGCTCGGTGAACGGGGCGGCGAAGTTCGAGCTCAAGGCCGACCGCCCCCACCACGACCACATGATCTGCGTGGAATGTTCTCGGATCACCGAGTTCCAAAGCCCCATGATGGAGCGCTTTCAGGACGAGGCGATCCGCCGTCACGGCTTCACCGCCCTCTGGCACCGGCACGAGATCTTCGGCCGCTGCCGCGACTGCTGGAAGAAACGGAACCGTTAACCGAAAGGAACCTTCGCTTGAAATCTTGGAGGGGCATCGGAGTGGTCCTTTTGTTCCTGGCCGGGTGCGCCCATGCCGGGGAGACACCCGTTCGTCTGGCCTCGGCCTGTCCCGCGAACCCCCCCGGTCCCACGGTCCTGTGCAAGCACTGCAACTGCTACATGCCGGCCGACGCAGACCCCGCCGCGCCGTGCACGGTCTGCAACTGCGGCTACCGGAACGCCCAGTGCGTCCGGGGAAAATAGGATGACAAAAGTTCAATCGCTGCTGATCGTGGGGCTCTCCGTCGGAGCCGCCTTGGCGTTTCCGCCGAAACCGGCCTTCGCCCACCTGCGGGATTACATCTTCAACCAGGGGTACCACACCTCCCGCAAGGGGGAGTTCGAGATCGAGCTGCACAACGACCTTAACTTGAAGGAGGCCGACAACGACGAGAGCTACAGCTCCAAACACCAGGTGGAGCTAGAATACGGCGTCACGGATCACCTTCAGCTGGCGACCTACGAGGTGTTCAAGTGGGACCGCAAGGATGATTTCGAGCGGGACGAGCTGAAGGTCGAGGGGAAGGTTCGCCTTCTGGAAAGCGGCGAGCTTCCGGTGGACATCGCCCTCTACGGGGAGTATAAGAATCCCAACGGGCACCACGACCAGAGAAGCGACGCCATGGAGCTCAAGCTGATCTTGAGCAAGGATCTCGGCCCCTGGAACGTCACCGGGAACCTGATCACGGAACGGAAGATCAACCAGCACGATCCCTGGGCCTTCGAGTACACGCTGGGCATCAGCCGTCCGGTCCATCCTCAGGTCCGGCTGGGCCTGGAGATCAAGGAGGGCCTGGGGACCACTGAGGATCTGGGAGTGCGCCGGAAAGGACACAAATTCCAGCTGATGCCGATGGTGGCCTGGAGCCCGACGCCCCACAGCCGGGTCCTCTTCGGGCCGGCCTTCGGCCTGACCCGGGCCAGTGACGACATCCAGTTGAAAAGCATCGCGTCAATCGAGTTCTGATGACTCCCCACCTCTCCGGACCGTGGCTCTTGGGGCTCCTCGCGGGAGGCACGATCTTCCTGGGGCTTCCGATCGCCCGCTTCAGCCGGGTCTCCTCCAAAACAAAGGCCTTTCTCAACGCCGTCTCCACCGGGATTCTGATCTTCCTCCTCGTGGAGATCACCGGACACTTGATCGAGGAGATCGAAGAGCTGGTCGAATCGGCGATCGGGTCGGGAGGAAACCTGAGCGCGGCGCTGCGCTATGGAGGGCTCTTTGCCCTCGGGTTCTCGGCGGGTCTGTTGAGTCTCGTCTACTTTGAGAAACGGTTTCTCGGCTCGATCAAGGACCAGGAGACAGCCCCGGCCAGAAAGGCAAAGCAGTTGGCGATGATGATCGCCGTGGGCTTAGGGTTGCACAATCTCAGCGAGGGGTTGGCCATCGGGCAGGGGTATGTCGGCGGAGCGATGCAGCTGGCGTGGCTGATGGCGATCGGCTTCGCCCTTCACAACGCTACGGAGGGTTTTGGGATCGCAGCCCCTCTCTCCGGGCATCGGGCGAGCTGGGGGTTTCTCGGAACCGCGGGCTTGATCGCGGGAGGGCCCACGTTCCTCGGGACCCTCATCGGAAGCGGGTGGACGAACAAGTCAGTCGAGATCTTCTGTCTGGCGCTGGCGGCCGGAACGATCCTCTACATCATCGGGGAGCTGCTTCACCTGGGCCGGCTCCTGAAAGGGGAGGCGATCGTGGAGATGGGGCTCTTGGTGGGGTTCTTCGTCGCCATGGCCTCGGACTTCACCATCTCCGCGGCGATGGAGATGAACGCCCCCCACGCCCCCCGCCACGGCGGCTATTTCGGGGACGCCAACGACCTCTACCACTATGAACTGATCCCCGGGACCGACAACCGGCTCCTCCTGTACGTCAACGATCAGATGAACCGGCCTCTCGAGGCCTCGACCCTCCAGGGCCGCTGGACCCTGAACCCGGACTCCAGCGCCCCCACGATGGGCTTCTTTACCCCCTCCAGGGAAGGAAACTTCCTCGTGGGGGAGCTTCCGGGAAACTTCCGGAACGACCCCATCCACGTGAGGGTCGAGGTCCTCAAAGGAACCGCTTGGGCCCCCATGGAATTTTACGTCCCCCGCAAATCAAGCAAGTCTCCGGAAAAGTAATCCTTGAATTTTAGGTAGGTCTTGCTACACTAAAGGTTTACGATGCTGAGAACAAAAACCTTTCAAATCAGAGTGGAAGAGGTCTCCAGGCAGTGGCACTTGGTGGATGCCGAGGGGAAGATTCTGGGCCGTTTGGCGACCCAGGTGGCCGTCCTTCTAAGGGGCAAGCAGAAGCCGGTCTTCACCCCCTCGGTGGACTGTGGGGACGGGGTCGTCGTCATCAACGCTGAAAAGATCCGGGTGACGGGGACGAAGCTCGAGACCAAGATCTACCGACGCTTCTCCGGTTACCCGAGCGGCCTGAAAGAGGAGCCCTTAGGGTCCCTCCTCAGCCGCCGGCCGACGGAAGCGGTCCGCCGAGCGGTCATCGGGATGCTCCCCTCCAACCCTCTCGGACGGCAGGTGGCCAAGCGGCTGAAGGTGTACGCCGGAGCCCAGCATCCCCACGCCGCCCAGCTGAAAGGGGCCTCCTCATGATCACGACGGGCAGAAGGAAAGAGGCGGTCGCCCGGGTGAGCCTAAAGGCCGGCAAAGGCCAGATCCTGGTGAACGGGCGCAGCTTAACCGACTATTTCCCACGAATCTCTTTGCAGACTCTGGTTCGCGAACCCCTGGAAGCCACCCAGGCCGCGGACCGGTTTGATTGTGTCGCTCAGGTGGCAGGTGGAGGCCTCACCGGCCAAGCCGGCGCTCTGCGCCACGGCCTGGCAAGGGCCCTGTGCGCCGCTGACGATTCCTTGAAAGCCGTTCTGCGCAAGTCCGGATTCCTCACCCGGGATTCCCGGGTGAGGGAACGGAAGAAATACGGCCAGAAGGGCGCTCGGAAGCGGTTCCAGTGGACCAAGCGTTAACCAGCTCTTAACACCGGCCTATTCTTCCTAAGAAACGAGTCGTCTTCAAAAGGGCTCTGTGGAAGAGGAAGGGTAGGTTGTTTTCTTTTTAAGAGGATGAACATCCAAGCGGGAATCATCGGGGTCACCGGTTACGCCGGCAGCGAGCTTCTTCGAATTCTCCTCCGGCATGAGGGGATTTCTGTCCGGTACCTGGGGAGCCGACGGCTCCTCTCTCCGAAGCCGCTGGGGGAGCTCCTCCCCTCTTTCAGGGGGACCTCCGCGCTTGTGGTTCGCCCTTTCCGGCTGAAGGAGGCCCTCGAGGCCTGCGACGTTCTGTTTCTGGCCCTTCCCCATGGAACCGCCATGAAATTGGTCCCCCAGATCTTCCGGAAGAAGTCCATCAAAGTGGTGGACTTCAGCGGCGACTTCCGCCTGGCCTCGAAGGCCTCATTCCGGAAGGCGTATCATCTTGGCCACTGCGCTTCCGCTCTCCTCAAAGAAGCGGTCTACGGACTCCCCGAGTGGAACCGGGAAGCGATCCGCTCCGCCCGCCTGGTGGCCAACCCCGGCTGCTACCCGACCGCCGCGCTTCTGGCGCTGGCCCCGCTGGCTGTGGCGGGGCTTCTCGCCTCCGAGGGGCTCGTCGTCGACGCCAAGTCCGGCTTGACCGGCGCGGGCCGCTCCTTGAGAGAAGATCTGCTTTTTTCGGAGGTCAACGAGGATGTAAGGGCCTACCGGGTGAACCAACATCAGCACATGCCGGAAATGGAGCAAGAGCTCCGCCGGATGAACGGACGAAAAGTTCAGCTCACCTTTGTCCCGCACCTGGTGCCTCTCGACCGGGGGCTTTACGCGACGGTCTACGCGCCGCTGACCAAGGCCCTCACCGAGAAAGGCCTGCGCTCCCTCTACCGGAGGGCCTACGAAAAGGAACCGTTCATCCAGCTCCTTCCCGAAGAGGCCTGGCCTCAGGCCAAGTCGGTGGCGGGTTCCAACCGCTGCGAAATCGGGCTGCGCCTCGCCCCGGGAGGAAAGAGAGTGATCCTCCTTTCGGCCATCGACAACCTCGGCAAGGGGGCCGCCGGGCAGGCGGTCCAGAACATGAATCTCCTCTTCGATCTGGAGGAAACCCAAGGGCTCCTTCCATGACCGCGGTGGTGGGAGGGGTCACGGCCCCCCAGGGATTCCTCGCCTCCGGGGTCCCCTGCGGCATCAAGCGGCGGGGGAAAGATCTGGCCCTCATCATCTCCAAAAAACCGGCCGCGGCGGCCGGGGCCCTCACCCAGAACGAGGTCAAGGCCTCCTGCGTGGACTGGGCCCGCAAGGTCCTCGAGGGGGGCAGGGCCCGAGCCCTGCTGGCCAACAGCGGCAACGCGAACTGCTGCACCGGCAGGCGGGGAGAAAGGGACACCCGCTCGATGGCGCGGCTGTTGGCGCAGAAACTGGGCATTCCTTCCGACCAAATCCTCGTCGCCTCCACAGGGATCATCGGCCAATTCCTCCCGATGGAACGGGTCAAAAAAGGAATCGGGCAGGCGGTCCGGCGTTTGACCCTTCACGGCTCCCACACCGCCGCGGAGGCGATCCTCACCACCGACACCCGGCCGAAGGAACTGGCTGTCCGGTTCAGGGCGGGAAACCGCTGGGTCACGATCGGCGGCATCGCCAAGGGCTCCGGCATGGTCTCGCCTCACATGGCCACGATGCTCGCTTTCCTCACCACCGACGCCGACATCTCCCTGGCCGCCTTGAGGTCCGCCCTCAGGATCTGTGTGGGGGAGACCTTCAACGCCATCACCGTGGACGGGGAGATGTCCACCAACGACATGGTCCTCCTCCTGGCCAACGGGGCCGCCGGCAACCTCCGGATCGTCGGGCCAACCGGGACTTCCTACCAGGCGTTCCTCGCCGCCTTAAAGAAGGTCTGCCGGTACCTGGCCCATGAAATCGTCCGGGACGGGGAGGGGGTGACCCGTCTGATGAGAGTCCGGGTCACCGGGGCCTCCAGTCTGGAGGCCGCGGCGAAAGTGGCCCGGCAGGTGGCCCAATCCCTGCTCGTGAAGACGATGGTGGCCGGGCGGGATCCCAACTGGGGACGGATCGCCTCCGCCGCCGGCGCCTCGGGCGTCCCCGTGAAGCCGGGAAAGCTCACCATCCGGCTGGGGAAAAGGACCGTCTTCCGATGGGGGGAGCCGATCCGGCTGCCGAGGGAGGAACTCCTTGAGACGGTGGATCCTCCGGAAGTCCAGATCGGAATCGACCTGGCTTCGGGGAGGCACTCGGCCGAAATCTTAAGCGGTGATCTCACCGAAGGGTACATTCGGATCAATGCCAAGTACACGACTTAAATCGAATCTCCGGTTTCCCAGGGAGGTGATCCAAAAGGCGGACGTCCTCCTGGAGGCGCTCCCGTACCTGCAGGCCTTCCGGGGGAAAACCTTCGTGATCAAGTACGGCGGTTCCGCCCTGTCGGACCCCCTGAAGCGGAGAAACATTCTCCAGGACATCGTCTTCCTGAGCATCGCCGGGATCCGGCCGGTCCTGGTGCACGGAGGGGGGGCGGAGATTTCACGGGCCATGTCCCACTGGGGAAAAGCGCCCCGGTTCGTCCAGGGGTTGCGGGTGACCAACGCCGCCACGCTGGCGCTCGTCATCCGCGCTCTCCTGAAGGTGAACCGCCTCTTGACTGGTGAACTGCGCTCCCTGGGGGCCAGGGCCCAGGGGCTAAACGGCTTCGAGGGGGGCTTGATCCGGGCGGAGCGGTACACCCTCGCCGGAGAAGAGCTCGGATTTGTCGGAAAAGTCACCGACATTCACCCGGGGCCTGTCCAGCGGCTCAACGCCCTCGGGGTGATCCCCGTCGTGATGCCGGTGGGGACCGGCTGGGATCATCAGCGCTACAACATCAACGCCGACGAGGCGGCCGCGGCGCTCGCCGCCGCCCTGAAGGCGGAAAAGTTCGTCCTGGTCACCGACGTCCCGGGGATCATGAGAAATCCGAACCATCCCAAGAGTCTCGTCTCCACCCTCAGCATCCGGCAAGCGCAGGAGTGGACGAGGCGGGGAATCCTCCACGGGGGGATGATCCCCAAGACCAAGGCCTGCATCCACGCCCTCCAGGGGGGGGTGGGGAAAACCCACATGGTCGATGTGGCGGTTCCCCACGGGCTCCTCCTGGAAATTTTCACCGACCGAGGGATCGGAACGGAGATTGTCCGAAAATGAGAACGGCGGACATCGAGAAACTGTATGAGCAATATGTGATCCCGGTCTACAACCGGAACGGGATCTGTGTGGCCCGCGGCTCGGGCTCCTGGGTCTGGGACCAGGAGGGGAAACGCTACCTGGACCTCTTCCCGGGGTGGGGGGTCAACATTCTGGGGCACTGCCACCCCCTTCTCGTCAAGGCGGTCCAGAGCCAGGCCAAGCGCCTCCTCCACGTCCCCAACACCTTTTACCACCAGCCCCAGGCGGAACTGGCCAGGGAGCTCATCGCCTTAAGCTTCAAGGGAAAAGCGTTCTTCTCCAATTCCGGCGCCGAATCGGTGGAGGCGGCGATCAAGCTGGCCCGGAAATTCGGAAACCCCGGCCGATGGGAGATCCTCACCATGGAGGGATCTTTCCACGGCCGCACGATGGCAGCCCTGGCCGCCACCGGCCAGGCCAAATACCACCGGGGGTTCGAACCGATCCCTCCGGGATTCCGGCACGTTCCCTTCAACGACCTGGAGGCCCTCCGGCGGGCGCTGCGCCCGGAGACGGTCGCCGTCATGGTGGAGCCGATCCAGGGAGAGGGGGGCGTTTTTGTGGGGGAAGAGGGTTATCTTCGAGGGCTCCGGAAGCTCTGCGACGAAGAGAAGCTCCTTTTGATCCTCGATGAGATCACGACCTGCATGGGGAGGACCGGAACCTTCTTCGCCTTTGAGCCCTACGGCATCACCCCGGACATCGTTCTCCTGGCCAAGGGAGCCGCCGGCGGCCTCCCCCTTGGGGTCATGATCGCCAGAGAGGGGATCTCTGACCTCTGGGAGAAAGCGACCCATGCCACCACCTTCGGCGGAAACCCCCTCGTCACGGCGGCGGGGCTGTGCACCATCGAAATCATCCGGAAGGAGAAGCTCCTGGCCCATGTCCGAAGGGAGGGGAGGGTCCTTCTTGAAAAACTCGCGGCCCTCCAGAAAAAGCACCCGGTGATCCGGGAGATCCGGGGAAGGGGGTTCATGATCGGACTCGAGCTGGAAACGCCGGGGGCCCCCATCGTGAAGGCCGCCCTCCACCGGGGGCTCCTCATCAACTGCACCCAGGAGCGGATCCTGCGGTTTTATCCGGCCCTCAACGTGACCCGGGCCGAGCTGGAGCAGGGGATCAAAATCCTGGACCAGGCCTTGAGGGAGGCGGTTCCATGAACCGGCGGCATCTCCTTTCCATCCAAGATCTCCAGGCGGCCGACATCGAGCGGCTTTTCCAATCGGCCCGGCGGCTGAAGCGGACCTCCGTCCAAAAGCGTCCCCTGTCCGGAAAAACCCTGGGGCTTCTTTTTCAAAAACCCTCCCTCCGGACCCGGGTCTCCTTCGAGGTGGGGATGTCACAGCTGGGGGGGCAAAGCCTGTACGTGGGGCCTGTAGAGCTGGAGCAGGGGCGGAGGGAATCGCCGAAGGACCTCGCCCAGGTCCTCTCCCGGTACCTGCAGGGGCTCGTGGTGAGAACCTTCTCGCACAAGGAAGCGGAGGAGATCTGTCGGTGGTCGAAGATCCCGGTGATCAACGGCCTCTCCGACCTTCACCATCCCTGCCAGGCCTTGAGCGACCTGTTCACAGTGCAGGAGAAGCTCCATCGCCTTCGGGGGGTCCGGATCGCCTATGTCGGGGACGGGAACAACGTCTGCCACTCCCTCATGGAAGGATCAGCCCTCATGGGGATCCATCTGGCCATCGCCACCCCGAAGGGGTATCGGCCCGATCCAAAAATCGTCCGGGGGTCGCTGGCCGCGGCAAAACGCTCCGGAGGGACCCTCCGTCTCGGGAACGACCCGGGGAAGGCGGTTCATGGCGCCTGGATCGTCTACACCGACGTCTGGACCAGCATGGGCCAGGAAAGTGAGCGGGGCCTCCGGAAAAAACTGTTTCGCCCCTACCAGGTGAACCGCAGACTGATGAGCCGGGCCGAACCGGGGGCTTACTTCATGCACTGCCTTCCCGCCCATCGGGGGGAAGAGGTCACCGATGAGATCATGGACAGCCAACGTTCGATCGTTTATGATCAAGCGGAGAATCGGCTTCATGTCCAGAAGGCGATTCTCCTGGCGCTCCTCAAATGAGAAAAGACAAAGAGAAAGTGATCCTGGCCTACTCGGGGGGTCTCGACACCTCCGTCTGCATCCATTGGCTTCGAAAAAGGGGCTTCCGGGTCTTCGCCTTCTGCGCCGACGTGGGGCAGGGGGAAGATTTTCGGCCGATCCGGAAACGGGCCCTTGCCTGCGGGGCGGAGCGGGTGATCCTCCGGGACTTGAGAACCCCCTTCATCCAGGAATACATCCTCCCCGCTCTCAAGGCGGGGGCCGTCTACGAGGGGAAATACCTTCTGGGCACCGCCCTTTCCAGGCCGCTCATCGCCGAGGCACTGGCGGAATGCGCCCGGCGGGAGGGGGCTGGGGCGGTCGCTCACGGCTGCACCGGCAAGGGAAACGACCAAGTCCGCCTGGAAGTCTCCTTGAAGATCCTGGCGCCTCATCTGAAAGTACTGGCCCCGGTCCGGGAATGGGAGTTGAAATCCAGAGGAGAGGAGATCCGCTACGCCCAAAGACACAAGCTCCCGATCGCCAGGAAATCGGAATCCCGCTTCTCCATCGATCAGAACCTCTGGGGCGTTTCCATTGAAAGCGGCCCCCTGGAGGATCCCTGGAAGGAACCCCCTTCCGCCGCGTACCGGTGGACGAAAGATCCCGCCCGGGCACCCTCGAAGGCCGAGCGGGTGACGGTTGAATTCGTGAAGGGGGTCCCCGTGGCCTTGAACGGAAAACGCCTCTCCGCGGGGTCCCTGATCCAAAGACTGAACCTCCTGGGGGCCCGGCACGGGATCGGAAGGGCCGATCTCATTGAGGACCGGCTGGTGGGGATCAAATCCCACGAGGTGTACGAGGCGCCGGCGGCCACGCTTCTTCATGCCGCCCACCGGGAATTGGAACAGCTGACCCTGGACCGGGAACTTCTCGCCTTCAAGGAGCTGATTTCGCAGCGCTACGCCCGGATGATTTACGATGGGCTCTGGTTTACCCCCCTCAAATCGGCCCTGGAGGCCTTCGTCGAGGAGACCCAGCGCTTTGTGACAGGCAGGGTCCGCCTCAGGCTCTACAAGGGAAACGCCGCGGCCGTAGGCCGGGCCTCGAGGCATTCCCTCTACTCAAAATCCCTGGCCACTTACGCCTCAAGCGACCGGTTCGACCCGCGGTGGGCCGAAGGGTTCATCACCCTCTGGGGCTTGCCTTACCTCCGGAGGCGGGCGCGATGAGAAGGCCCAACCGGAAACTTTGGGGAGGACGCTTCAGCCGCCCCACGGCCCTTCCCATCGAGCGGTTCACCCAATCCCTGAGGGTGGACCAGCGCCTGGGCGGGTGCGATCTGCGGGCCTCCATCGCCCATGCCAGGATGCTTGGAAAAACGAAGATCATTCCCGCGAGAATCTCCCGGCGGCTCGCGAAGGCCTTGACCGGGATGCTGAGAGACTTCAAGAGAGGGAAGATGAGGCTGGACCCTTCCGCTGAGGACATTCACACCGCCATCCAGCTGGAGCTGGAAAAAAGAGCGGGGGAAGCGGCCCAGTATCTCCACACCGCCCGCTCCCGGAACGATCAGGTCGTCACCGACCTGCGGCTCTACTGCAAAGAGGCGCTGGAGCGGGTCGATGATCAGATCCTGCGGCTTCAAAGGAAGATCCTCGATCAGGCCGGGCGGGCCGGGGCCCAGATCATCCCCGGCTACACGCACCTTCAGCACGCCCAGCCGATGCTGGGGGCCCATCTGTTTCTCGGTTACCTGGAGGCCCTGGAGCGGGACCGGCAGCGCCTCAGGGCGGCCCGGGGCCGGGTGGATGAGCTGCCGCTGGGCTCCGGCGCCCTGACGGGAACCGGGCTTCCCATCGATAGAAAACTCGTCGCCGGGCTCCTTGGTTTCTCGCGGGTTTCTGAGAACTCAGTCGACGCCGTCACCGAAAGGGACTTCGCCGCGGAGATCCTGTCGGATTTGGGCATCCTGGGGCTTCATTTAAGCCGGATAGCGGAGGACCTGATCCTCTTCGCCACCCATGAATTCGGATTCATCCGGTTCGATGAACGCCTCCTCACGGGAAGTTCGATGATGCCCCAAAAGCAGAATCCGGACTTTCTGGAGCTCACCCGGGCGGGGACATCCCGCATCATCGGAAACCTCATGCAGCTCTTCACCCTGCTCAAAGGACTCCCCTCGGGATACCAGAGGGACCTCCAGCTGGACAAGGAATGCCTCTTCGAAGGCCTCGACCGGGCTCAGGGGATGCTGGACACACTCAGCCTGGGATTCGGCGCGATCCATTGGAACCCGAAAGCGGCCTTGAGGCAGCTCTCGGACGAGGCCCTTTACGCCACCGACCTGGCCGAATACCTCGTCCTCAAAGGGGTTCCTTTCGCGCTGGCCCACCGGGCGGTGGGCCAGCTCCTTGCCCATGCCGAGGGCCGGGGGATCTCTCTGGCTTCTCTTCCCCTGAAGGAGTTCCGCCGTTTCTCTCCGGCGTTTGAACAGGGGGTGTACGCCCTCTTGAATCCCTCCGCCTCGATCCGGCGCAAGCGCTCCCTGGGCAGCACCGGTCCCGCCCGGGTCCGGGCCTGCCTCCTTCGCTGGCAGAAGAAGCTCCACTAAAGATGCACCGCTTCGCCTTGAAAAGAGGACGGCTCTGGTGCGAGGGGGTGCCTGTGGAGGAGGTAGCCCGGCGGGTGGGAACCCCCGCCTATCTCTACAGCCACGGCACGATCCTCGACCATTACCGGAAGCTCCAAACCGCCTTCCGCCCGGTGAAGGCCTTGATCTGCTTCGCCGTCAAGGCCAACGGCAACCTCGCCGTTTTGCGCCTGTTGGCCAGGGCCGGAGCGGGGTTCGACATCGTCTCGCAAGGAGAGCTCGAGCGAGCCCTCCGGGCGGGAGCGGACCCGAAGAAAATCGTTTATGCCTCCGTTGGAAAAACCGAAGAGGAGATCCGGAAGGCGGTTCAGGCGGGGATCCTCTTCTTCAACGTAGAGTCCGCTCAGGAGCTTCGGCAGATCCAGGAGGTCTGCCGGAAGCTCAAGAAGCGCCAGAGGGTGAGCCTCCGGCTGAACCCAGAGGTGGACCCCCACACCCATTCCTTCATCGCCACCGGACAGGCGGCCAGCAAATTCGGCATGGACTTCTCCACCGTCTCGACCCTTCTGCGGCGCCGGGGGGAGTTTCCGAACCTCCTCTTCGCGGGACTCCACATCCACATCGGCTCGCAGATTTTGGAGGCGGCCCCGTTTGAGGCCGCCGTTCGAAAGGCCCTCCGGATGATCTCCCTGGCGAGGAAAGAGGGCGCGCCGATCGATACCCTCAACATCGGCGGGGGACTCGGGATCGTTTATCACCAGGAGGCCCCCCAGACTGCCGCCGAGTTCGCCCGAAGGATCCTTCCCCTCTTGAAAGGCAGGTCTCTTCAGATTATTCTGGAGCCGGGAAGATTCATCGTGGGAAACAGCGGAATTCTCCTCACCCGGGTTCTGGTTCTTAAGGAAAGCGGCAGAAAGAAGTTCGCCATCGTGGACGCGGGGATGAACGACCTGATCCGGCCGAGTCTCTACGGGGCTTACCATGAAATCGTTCCCGCCTCGCAAAACGGGATGCTAAGAAAAAAGGCGCGGTACGACGTCGTGGGGCCGGTCTGCGAAAGCGGAGATTTCTTCGCCAAGGGCCGGCTCCTCCCTTCGCTCGCAGCCGGGGACCTCCTGGCAATCCTCGGGGCGGGGGCATACGGCTTCACCATGTCCAGCAACTACAACGCCAGGCCGCGGGCGGCCGAGGTGCTGGTCCGGGGAAACCGATGGCACCTCATTCGCAGAAGAGAAACCTTCGCCGACCTGGTGCGCGGGGAAAGGATCCCCTCCTTTCTGAAATGAGAGAGCTCCCGTTCGTCAAAGTCGCGGGATGCGGCAACGACTTCATCCTCCTGGACCGGCGCAAGGTCCCCGCGCCCGTGGACTTCCAAGCGCTGGCCCGGAAGTGGTGCTCCCGCCAGAAGGGAATCGGCGCGGATGGAGTTCTCCTCCTGCTCCCCTCCAGGCGCGGGGACGCCCGGATGAGAATCTTCAACCCCGATGGGAGCGAAGCGGAGATGTGCGGAAACGGCCTGCGGTGCGTCGCCTGGTACCTGCACGAGATGAACGGCAAAGCCGCCTCCTTCACCGTGGAGACGAAAGCGGGCCTCCTCCGGTCGGAGGTGGTCGGGGAGGAGCGGGTCCGGGTCACCCTGACCCCGCCGAAAGCATTGCGCCTGGGACTTCAAGTCGCCTGGAAAGGGGGCCGTCTCGCGCTTCATGCCGTCCAGTCCGGCGTCCCCCACGCGGTCCTCCTCACCACCCGCCTGAAGGAGGCGGAGGTGGAGAGACTGGGGCCCTTCCTCCGGTTCCACAAACTTTTCAGACCCCAGGGAACCAACGTCAACTTCGTTCAGATCCGTTCCCCTCACCGGATCGAGATCCGAACCTACGAACGGGGAGTGGAAAAAGAAACCCTCGCCTGCGGCACCGGCGCGGTCGCTTCCGTGGTCATTGGAAACTCCCTGGGCCGCCTGAAGCCGCCGGTCGCGGTCCTCACGGCAAGCGGGGAACTCCTCCGGGTTGACTTCCAGGAGAGGAAAAGGCCATGGGAGGACCTCACCCTGGAAGGCCCCGCCCGAGTGATCTTCGAAGGAAAGGTCCGCCCATGAAAACCAGAGATCCTTCCCGCTGGCTCAAAGGGTCCATGGTGGCCCTCGTCACTCCCTTCCGGAACGGGGAAGTGGACTTCAAGACCCTCCGGTGCCTCATCGAATTCCAGATCCGGGGCGGGACCTCGGCCCTCGTCCCCTGCGGAACCACCGGGGAATCGGCGACCCTCTCCCACGAGGAACATGAGCGGGTGATCGAGACCGCCATCCAGACGGCCCGGGGCAGAATCCCGGTCATCGCCGGAACCGGCTCCAACAACACCCAGGAGGCCCTTCGCCTGACGCGCCACGCCCAGCGCTCCGGCGCTGACGCGGCCCTCCTCATCGCCCCCTACTACAACCGGCCGACCCAGGAAGGCCTCTACCGCCATTTCCGGACGATCGCCGAGTCGGTCTCCATCCCCCTCGTCCTCTACAACATCGCCTCCCGCACCGGGGTGAACATCGAGCCGGAGACCTTCGGCAGGCTCTCCATGATCCCCAACATCGTGGGGGTGAAGGAGGCGAGCGGCTCCCTGGAGCAGATGTCGCGGATCAAGGCGGCTTGCCCCGAGCGCTTCGTCCTCATCTCAGGAGACGACGCCCTGACGCTGCCGGTCCTGGCGATCGGCGGAACCGGCGTCATCTCGGTCGTGGCGAACATCGTTCCGAAGAGGGTCCACGGCCTTGTCCATTCCTTCGAAGGGGGGCGCCGCGGCGAGAGCCGCCGGATCCACGAGCGCCTTCTCTCCCTGACCAAAGCGATGTTCATCGAAACGAACCCCATCCCCGTGAAAACCGCCATGGGCCTCATGGGGCTTCTCAAGGACGCCTCCCTTCGCCTGCCGATGTGCCCCATGAGCGAGGGAAACCTCGTCAAGCTCAAAGAGGTCCTCCGCTCCTACCGCCTCATCCGATGACCCCACCCCCCGCAAGAATCCGCTTGGTCGTCAGCGGCTGCTGCGGCCGCATGGGCTCCCTCATCGCTGAGGAAGCAGCGAAGGATTCCGCCCATTTCGACCTCGCCGGGGCGCTCGAGCATCCCGGTCATCCCCAAGTGGGAAAACCCTATCCCGCGAAGCCCGGCCTGAAGGTGAGCGACGACCTGCCGGGACTGCTCCAACAGGCGGATCTTCTCATGGAATTCACAACGCCGGAAGCAACCCTGGAACATGCGGGGATCTGTGCCGAGGCCCAGGTCGCCATGATCATCGGGACCACCGGACTTTCGCCGGAGCAAACGGACCGGCTGTTTCGAGAAACCGACAAAAAAATCCCCATCTTCATTTCGCCCAACATGTCCATCGGGATTTTCATTCTTCGAAAGATGATCGGCCACGTCTCCGAGGAGCTCCGCAAGCTCAGCGTCCCGATCCAGGAGATGAAACTCTCCGAAGCCCACCACGCCAAAAAAAAGGACAGGCCCAGCGGAACGGCCAAGCAGCTCGCCAAAGAGATCGGGGAAGCCACGGGGCGGGTCATCCCGGAGAATCAGATCAGCGTCAGACGGGATGAGGAGTTTGACGTCGCCGGTGTTCACACGGTGACCTTTGAGCTCGGCGCAGAGAAACTCCTCCTCACCCATGAAGCAACCGACCGGCGGCTCTTCGCCCAGGGGGCCCTTTGGGTCGCCCGACATTTCCGCCAAGTCTGCACCGAACCCAAGGTCTACGGGATGGACGATTTCATGGCGCAGGTCCCTCGATGAGACACAGGCGCGTCATTCCGGCGGTCGCACGGCGGCTCACCCAGCTGCCCCCGTATCTTTTCGTCGAGATAGACGCCATGAAGGAAGAGATGATCCGCAAAGGCAGGGATGTCATCGACATGGGGGTGGGGGACCCGGACATGCCGACCCCCGGCTTCATCCTCCGAGCGATGGCGCGGGCCCTGCGCGACCCGGGCAACCACCCTTATCCAACGAACAGGGGATTGGAGGATTTCCGGACCGTGATCGCCCAGTGGTACCGGCGCCGCTTTTCGGTGAGACTCGATCCCGCCACCGAAATCTTGCCGCTGATCGGATCGAAGGAGGGGATCGCCCACCTTCCGCTGGCCTTCGTCAACCCGGGCGACCGGGTCTGGGTGCCGGACCCCTGCTATCCCCCTTACCGGACCGGGACGATTCTGGCCGGGGGGCGCCCGGTCTCCGTGCCCCTTCTCTCGGAAAACGGCTTCCTCCCGGACTTAGGCCCCCTGACAAGAGGCGCCTCGGGGGTGAAGCTCTTCTTCCTCAATTATCCGAACAACCCCACCACCGCGGTGGCGGACCTGGCCTTCTACCGGCGGCTGGTCTCCTTCGCCCATCGAACCGGGGTCCCCATCTGCCACGATGCCGCTTATTCGGAAATCGCTTTCGATGGGGTGCGTCCTCCCAGCTTCCTGCAAATTCCGGGAGCCAAAGAGGTCGGAATCGAGTTCCACTCCCTCTCCAAGACCTTCAACATGACCGGCTGGCGGATCGGCTGGGTCTGCGGAAACGCTCAGATGATCTCGGCCCTGGCCAAGGTGAAATCCAACATCGACTCAGGCATCTTCCAGGCCGTTCAGAGGGCCGGCATCCAGGCGTTGAAGGATCCCAGAGGGCATCTGGAGCGGATGCTGGAGCTCTACGCCCTGCGGCGGGATCTTCTGGTCGGCGCCCTCCGGAAATCCGGCTGGAAGGTCACACCCCCCCAAGCCACCTTTTACCTCTGGGCCCCGATCCCCGGCAAAGGAAATTCCAGGCAGACCGCCCGACAGCTTCTTGAAAAAGCGGCCATCGTCGCGACACCCGGTGTCGGATTCGGAGCCCACGGAGAAGGGTACGTCCGCTTTTCCCTCAGCGTCCCCACCGGGCGTCTTCGTGAAGCGGCCCGCAGGATCCAACGGCTGCCCCTATGGCCACCGCCCTCATCGGCCTAGGCTCGAACCTCGGCGACCGGGAAACCCTCCTTCAGCAGGCCCTAGAGGAAATTCGGAGGGTCCCCCGGACAAAGCTTCTCAAGGTTTCCCGTCTCGTTGAAACCGAACCGGTGGGGGGGCCTCCTCAAGGAAAATACCTCAACGGCGTCGCCAAGCTCTCCACGGAACTCCCTCCCGAGGAACTCCTGGCGGCTCTTCAGGGGATCGAGCGACGGCTGGGCCGTCCCATGAACCGGCCTCGCTGGGGACCCCGGGTGATCGACCTGGACCTTTTAAGCTATGACGAGGCGGTCCTCCAGACCCCTTCCTTGATCCTCCCTCACCCGAAGATGCAGGAACGGCTCTTTGTCCTCGTTCCCCTCTCCGAGGTGGACCCCCATTGGAAACACCCGGTCTCTGGAAAAAGAGTGGAGGAGCTTCTCCGGGAGCTTCACCATGAAAGTCATTCGGCGCCTTAACGAACTCCGCCGGGAGATCGAGCTCCTTCAAAAAAGAGGCAAGACCGTGGGCTTCGTCCCCACCATGGGGGCCTTTCATGAAGGGCACCTCTCCCTGATCCGGCGGGCGGCCGGGGAAACGGATGCCGCCGTGGTGAGCCTCTTCGTCAATCCGATCCAGTTCGATGAGGCGAAGGACCTCCGGAGCTACCCCAGGCCCTGGCGGAAAGACCTCCGCCTGGCCGCCCGGGCGGGAGCCAAGCTCCTCTTTGCCCCGACCGCAGCCGAGATGTACCCTCCCGGCTTTCAAACCTTTGTAGAGGTGGAAAAGCTCGGCCGTCTGCTCGAGGGGCAGTTTCGCCCGGGACACTTCCGTGGTGTGGCCACCGTGGTGGCCAAGCTCTTTCACCTTGTTCAGCCCGACGTCGCCTACTTCGGCCAGAAGGACGCCCAGCAGGCGAGGCTCGTGGAGCGGATGATCCGGGACTTGAATTTCCCGGTCCGCCTCAAAGTGCTGCCCACCCTCCGGGAGAAAGACGGCCTCCCCTTGAGCTCGAGAAACCGATTTCTCTCGTCGGAGGCTCGACGGTCGTCGAGGGCCCTCGCGGAAGCTTTACAGGAGGCCCGACGGTTGATAGAATGTGATGAGCCCCGGGCATCCCTCGTCGTCCGACGGA
>JACPXR010000042.1 GCA_016196465.1 Candidatus Omnitrophota bacterium
GACTGCCCTTTGAACGTTTGAGACGCAGTTCCAGAGGACGGATCAACTTGATGAGCAAGGCGCCATCGAGAAAACGCAGATAGCTCAGAACCCTTTGCCAGCCAATGTTTGTTCGCAGAACTTGCTGAAGTTCTTGGACATAGACTGCATGACCTGGCGTCTGGCCGGCGTACCGACACGCTAAACGGAAGACTTCTTCCAGAAGGCTTGCATCACGCTTACGACCCCTTTCGCCCATCCTCAAATCATGCTCGATGACACGGCGAATCACATTCTCATTGAGCTGGTCGGCAACTTCTTGCCATGGGACTTTGGGAGATACATGCACCATCGGATACCCGCCCCGCTCCGAAAACGCTTGGAAGGCCTGATTGCGAATCTCTGCGCATTGGGCACCGTGTTTATCCAACCCGCGCCAAAAATCGGCATCCAGAAGGACCTCGAGACCGTTTTGCGGCAAAAAAGGGGCGACCTCTTTCCCGAATCTCAAACCGGCGATCTCACGCAACAATAATGTGCCAATTTCTAACGTCGTGATCCTCCCCGCCAGACTGTCCCGTCCCGCTTCTATACGAAGGGCGGAGCTTCCGGTCACAACGACATGGAGTGCATGATGGTCTACCAATGCCTTAAGCTGTGGAGCCCAATCCGAAAGGTTTTGAACCTCATCCAGAAATACATACGCTTTTTTCCCATCCCGAGCCGCGCTGTTGAAAGTCCGACCAAGAATGCGATTCTCGTACCATCGGGCTATGGTGAGGAGAGGCTCTTTGAGACCACGCAAAGAAGGGATCTCTTCAAACTGAACCCGAAGGATCCTTCGTGGTTCCACCTTCTTCTCACGCTGAAGATACTCAATCATCTGTTCCTGCAAGGTGGTCTTTCCAACCTGCCGAGCACCTCTGAGAACGATGGCGGGCGCAAGCCCGCTTTTAAGCTTCTTCAGCAGCACATCGAAGGCCCAACGACGATAGGGTGGAAGCGGCCGACCAGGTTTATTCTCCCACCAGGGGTTGGTATCCCGAAGATAGGCATCCAGCTCGGGTGGAAGCCGTATCTTGTCAAATAGGTCCGGTTGATCAGGCGTCATTCTTTTGGGTGGTCCTCTTTGTTGGCATCAGTATATACCCTCTAGGCCATAAAATCGAAGGGAATAGGTCACGCTGGCGGAGAGGGTAGGATTCGAACCTACGAGCCCTTGCGGGCTAACGGTTTTCAAGACCGCCGCTTTCAACCACTCAGCCACCTCTCCAGGGTCACAGGGAAAAGAGCTGATGAAAGATGGCCTGGTAAAGCCCCTGGGCGCGATGGAAGCCGTCGGTGAGGTAGGGAACGAAGTGAACCTCCGGCACCATCAAGCCGATCACCCCGACCACCAGCGTCAGGTTCGCCCAGAGGATCAGCCCCAGGGCGAGAAGCGGACCCACCCCCTCCAGGTCCGACTGCTTCTCCTTGAGGACGTTCACCGTGAAGACCAGATGAAAGGCGAGGGTCGCCCCCAGCCCGACGAAGAACCAGGAGGAGACGCGGCCCGTGTTCCAGAAGAACCCGGCCGCCGCCCAGAGGAGGGCCCAGATCAGCGAGAAGACCGGGATCAGATACGGCGCCAGGGCGATGAAGGCGGTCACCCGGTTGGTCGTCACCGACCCTTTCTTCGCGCCGACCTTGAACCCCTTGACCTGGCCGCCGGAGAGCCAGGCGGCCGCCGCGTGGGTCAGCTCATGGCCGAAGACGTACGCCCGGGTCGGGGCCGCCACCAGGACGTGAAAGGCGAGATAGCCGGTCACTCCCAGGAGGAGTGAGACCTCGGGCGCCTGAAGCCGCTGGATCGCCGCCATCTGCCGGTAGAAGGCGATCCCGTAGGCGAGATCCACCGGCAAGAGGAGAATCCCTGCCGCCAGCCGCAAGGCCTTGGCGATCATGGAGGCCGATTAGGGAGGGACCAGCTTCTCAAGCCCATCCAGGAATGGACGAAGCGCCTTGGGGATCGCCACCGACCCGTCGCTCTCCTGGTGATGCTCCAGGAGGGCGATCAGTGTCCTGGCCAACGCCACCCCGGAGCCGTTCAAGGTGTGGACGTGCCTCAGCTTCTGGGTGGCCGGGTCCCGGTACCGGATGTTGGCGCGGCGGGCCTGGAAATCCTCGAAGTTGCTGCAGCTGGAGACCTCGAGCCAGTCCCGGGTGCCGTCGGAGTAGGCCTCGAGATCGTAGGTCTTCGCGGAGGAGAATCCCATGTCCCCCGTCGAGAGGGCCACCACCCGGTACGGAAGCTCCAGAAGCTGAAGCACCTTCTCCGCGTCGGCGGTCAGGCCCTCCAGCTCGTCGTACGAGCTCTCCGCCGCCGCCAGCTTGACCAGCTCCACCTTGTGGAACTCGTGCACCCGGGTCAGCCCCTTCGTCTCCTTGCCGTAGGAGCCGGCCTCCCGCCGGAAGCAGGCGGTGAACGCGGTGTAGCGGCGGGGCAAGGTGGCCGCTTCCAGGACCTCCCCGGCGTGGATGTTGGTCACCGGCACCTCCGCCGTCGGGATGAGAAACAGGTCGTCCTCCTTGAGCCGGTACATGTCCTCCTCGAACTTCGGGAGCTGCCCCGTCCCGGTCATCGAGGCCCGGTTCACCAGATGAGGGGGGAAGATCTCGACGTAGCCGTGTTCCTTCGTGTGGAGATCCAGCATGAAGTTGATGAGCGCCCGCTCCAGCCGGGCCCCCATGCCGGTGAACAGGACGAAATGGGAGCCGCTGATCTTGGCGGCCCGCCCGAAATCGATCAGCTTCAGGGAGTCCACCAGCTCCAGGTGGGTCCGGGGCTCAAAGGAGAAACGGCGCGGCTCCCCCCAGCTCCGGATCACCTTGTTCGCCTGGGGGCCAGGCCCGACCGGCACCGAGGAGTGAGGGACGTTGGGGATGAGAAGGAGCTGCTCCTTGATGGAGGCCTCGAGCTGCGCCGTCTGCGCGCAGAGACTGTCCTCCGTCCCGGAAACCTCCCGCAGCCGGCCCAGCTGAGAATCGACCGGTTTCCCCTGGCGCTTCAGCTCCCCGATCTGATCGGAGGCGACCCGCTTGTCGTGGCGGATCTTCTCGAGCTCCTGCGTGATCCGCCGGCACTCGGCCTCCTTCTCAAGGAGCCCGTCGAGAGTGAGGCTCAAGCCGCGGTCCTTCAGGGCCTGCCTCACCCGCTCCGGCTGTTCTCGTATGCGCTTTAAGTCAAGCATCGATCGCGTCCCGCAATCTGATTGCTATCCTTTGATCACGCCGATCGGCCGCATCCGGCACACCCGCCGGGACAAGCCGGCCTCATCCACCACCCGGACCACGTCGTTGACATCCTTGTAGGCGGCCGGCTGCTCTTCATCCAGCCCGGTCCGCCCGCGGGCCATGGCGATGATCCCCTTCGCCTCCAGCTCCTGCCGGATCGAGCGCCCCTTGGCGGAGCGGATCGCGGCGGTGCGGGACATCACCCGCCCCGCCCCATGGCAGGTGCTCCCGAAGGAATCGGTGAGGGACCGGGCGGAGCCCAGCAGCAGGTAGGAGTTCCTCCCCATGTCCCCGGGGATGATCACCGGCTGTCCCCACGGCCGATAGTCCTCCGGCAGCTCCGGATGGCCCGGCGGGAAGGCCCGCGTCGCCCCTTTCCTGTGGACGCAGAGGAGTCTCTCCTTCCCGTCGATCTCGTACCGCTCCATCTTGGCGATGTTGTGGGCCACGTCGTAAACCAGGGACATCCCCAGCGCCGCCCAGGACTTCCCGAAGACCCTCTCGAACACCTCCCGGGCCCGATGCATGAGAAGCTGGCGGTTCGCCCAGGCGTAGTTGGCCGCCGCCCGCATCGCCCCGAGATAGGCCTGCCCCTCCGGCGAGTTGACCGGGGTGCAGGCCAACTGCCTGTCCGGCAGGGAGATTCCATATTTGGCGCAGGCCTTGAGGACCGTCTCCAGGTAATCGTCGCAGACCTGGTACCCGAGGCCCCGCGACCCGGAATGGATCATCACCGCCACCGATCCCTCCCGCAGACCGAAGAGCTGCGCCGCCCGCGAATCCAGGACCTGATCCACCACCTGGACCTCAAGGAAATGGTTCCCGGAGCCGAGGGTCCCCACCTGCCCCTTGCCCCGCTCGTAGGCCCGCTCGGAAACCTTGTCCGGGTCCGCCCCCTCCAGCTTTCCCCGGGCCTCGGCATGCTCCAGATCCTGCGGGACGCCGTAGCCCTGCTTGACGATCCACCGGGCCCCTTCGGTCAGGATCTGCCGCTCCTGCTTCTCGGTAAACCGGATGTCGCCGCCGGCCCCGACCCCGCAGGGGATGTCCCGGAAAAGCTGCGCCACCAGGGTCTTCAACACCGGCCGAACATCCCCTTCCTCGAGATTCGTCCGCAGAAGCCGCACCCCGCAGTTGTGCACTACAAAACCATTGGCAACAAAATTGTGGTCCGGATGATTCACTGTGATGTCGTACACCCACTCCACATCGTTCCGCGGCTCGATCCGCTGAATTCTTTCCCAGATCAAGCCGGAATCCCCTAAACCCTCAGTCACCTCTTTTCTGAACTCCGTAAAAGATGGAAATCCCTCTGGGATTCGAACCGTCCGATCCTCTCCCCCGTAAATTGTCCTCTCCACAAACCGAAGGTTAACAGATAAGGCACCAATTCCCGTCATCGCCAACTCAGAAACGATCCGCTTCGCACCCATGCCCGAGCCGGATCGAAGTCCCACAATATCCGAAATAAGAGACTGCCTCTGCCGCCAGATCTCTCGCTTCAACGATTGATAGGCCGCGACCACTGACCCTTCCGATCGCTTCATCCGGTTGTACTCAAACCCAATCCGGGCATACAACGCCAGGAGATGCCCCGGCTTAGAAGAGAACGCCAGCCTCAATCGGCAAGAGACTCCGTGCTTGCGCTTAACTGTTTCAAAGCGCTCCTCAATCCCCAGTGTCTCAGCACCGAATTCCTTCACCATATCGGAAATCTGTTCAAGCAGTCGCCTGCCGCTAGGAGCAAAATGTTCCTGTTTCTGTACAGTAAGAAGGGGGCAGGGGAAATTCCTGTTTCGATCTGCAAAGGCGCGAGGGGCCTGAAGCTCTGCCCCAAAATAGGAAGCCAGAAAGAGCCGCTTCTGCCACAGAGGGACCTTAGGCAACCAAGCCGGCAATTGGTAATCCTGAATGGACTTGTTACCAACTGGGCATCCGAGGACTGCCAAGAGAACGGCAAGGGCACTGGAAGTTGCCTTGCAACAGTCATTCGTCGCTTCGAAACGAACCTCTCCATAGTCAGTTTGAATCCGATGATTCCGACGGCGGCTGTAGATCCGAGAGATCTTGAACCAAGGAGCAAGATCCAGTCGGATCAGCTCAAGATCCTCTGCCTTGCCAAAGAACCACGTCACACCCTTCCCCGTCTTTCCAACGAAATACAACGTGCCATCTCCCATGACAAATCCAAGAGTCTTAATGAGTGCCGGGAGGGCCGGTGAATCATATCGAAGCGGCAATAGATCACGTTGACGCAAGACGTGGATAACCTGTCCAATGGTATTACCTGCTGTCTTTCCGCGCCCATTCAAGAATTCACGAATGGCCCCTTCATCCACTAAAACATCGTGGCTCGTTTCTTCATAAGGGACACCTTCAAACGGATCAACAGCCAGCAACTCATCGGGACTGAGATCTCCAAGACGTTTCATGCCGCTCGGCGTAAGGAATGGGTGATCTGAGGTAGCGACAATGCGTCGACCGCTGGAAGTAACGAGTTCAAGAACAGATGCTGTGGGACGCTTGCGCAACCACGCCACAATACCCCCGTTCTGCGCTCGCCTGTCTTCCAAGCCATAACAGCGGACCTCATCTTTCATCTCGCGAACGACCAAGTCACCGATGGGACGATGATAACCGAGGCGGTGAAGGACGGCCGCGTCCCCGGAAAGACAGTTGATGTCGAAACCGACTCCGCCCGGTGAAATGACACCGCCGGCTTCCGGGTCGGTGGCGGCCACCCCGCCGACGGGAAAGCCGTACCCCCAGTGGATGTCCGGCATCGCCATGGAGGCCTTGACGATCCCGGGGAGGGTGGCGACGTTGGCGACCTGCTCCAGCGACTTGTCATTCTGGATGTCGGCCATCAGCCGCTCGTCGGCGAAGACCAGGCCCGGCACCCGCATCCCGGGCCTGTAGCCGATCGGGATCTCCCAGGAGAAGTCGCTGAGCTTCTTGATCGCTACCGCGGCGGTTTCCATCACGACAGGGACTCCATCCAACTGATCATACCACAACCCTAACGGGGTCAGGCCCCAGAGGGTCTGACCCCAGCTTAAATGTCGAAGATCACTTGGGCAACCCAGATCCCGTCCGGCCCCTCGGCGATGGAGAGATCGCAGTAGGTCACCGCCTTGACCTCCTTGTCCACGTGGTGGCGGCTCAGGTCCAGCGGCTCCCCGGAGGCCACCGCCTCCAGGCGGAAAGGATCCAGCCGCGTGATCCGGAAGGATCTCCCGAGGAAACGGCCGGTGTCGAACCGGTACAGCAGCTCCTTCAGCCAGGCCACGAGGAGCCGGTCCCACCCGTCCGACTCCGCCTCCACGGAAACGGCCTGGCGGGGCTGAACCTCCTCCGGCGGCGCGATGAGGCTGAACATCCCCTCCGCCATGTGGGCGAACAGCTCCTGGCGGCTGCGGCCGCGGCCCTTGATCCCGATCTCGGCGGTATGCTCGACGACCTCGTACGGGATGAACTCAGCCACTGAGCACCTCCGGGGGGTATGATATCATAGACACTCTGATGAGTATCCTCGTCACCGGGGGCCTGGAGCCCCTCTGCGACCTCGTCCTCTTAAGCTGGAACCACCTGGAGTGCACCCGCCCCTGCGTGGAAAGTCTCTTCGCCCACACCCAGGTCCCTTCCCGGCTCATCATCGTGGATAACGGAAGCACCGATCCGGACTTCCTCCGGTATCTGGCCGCGCTCCCCGGAAAGAGCCCCCTGCCCGTCCAGGTGGTCCGTCTCCCCCATAACCAATCCATCGCCTCGGCCCTGAATGAGGGCCTGCGCCAAACCAGCGCCCCATGGGTCTGCCTGCTCAACAACGACATCCTGGCCACCCCCGGCTGGCTCTCCGAGATGATCCGGGTGGCGCAGGCGAATCCGCGCATCGGGCTGCTCAATCCCATGAGCAACCAATTCGCGGCCCTGCCGAACTCATCGGAGGCGATCAACGGCCACGCCGAAACCCTCCTCAAAGAACACGCCGGCGAATGGGTGGAGAACTGGGAATCGGTCGGATTCTGCATGCTCCTGAACCGGTCGGTGCTGGAAAAGGTGGGCCTATTCGATGAAGGATTCCAGCCCTTCTTCTTCGAGGACACCGACTACTCGATGAAGGTCCGGGCCGCCGGCTTGGACTGCGCGATCGCCCAGGGGGCGTACGTCCACCATCATCAGGGCAGCACCCTCAAGCTCGACCCGAGCCGGAGCGAACAGTTCCGGAGAAACAACGACCGGTTCCACCGCAAATGGAACCTCCCCCCGCCGATGAAGATCGGATGGGTGATCGACGGCTCAGATCCCGATCCGGACCGGATGAGGGAGGAAATCCGGAGCCTGGCCAACCAAGGGCACCTGCTGTGGGTCCTCGCCGCCCGGAACCGGAACGCCCTGCTTCGCCATCGCCGGGTGGTGGAAAAGCGCCTTTCTCCATGGCTCTTTCCGGGGAAGGCGCTGATCTTCTTCCTCGCCAAGAAAAAGAAGGTGGATCGGCTGGTCCTTCCGAATCGTCCTGGATTCCGAAACCGGCTCTGGAAATGCTGCGGCAGGGAGATTATTTATAGGGGGACGGGCACAGAAGCTTCGGGGCCGATAGCTCATTAGGAAGAGCAACGGACTTTTAATCCGTGGAGCAGAGTTCGAATCTCTGTCGGCCCACCACTCCTAGATGACCTTGAGGTCGGCCTCTTTCGCGGCGAGGAGCTCGTCGATCTTGGCCTGGTAGCGGTGGGTGAGCTTCTCGAGCGAATCGATCCCCTTGAACTTGTCGTCCTCGGCGATCGCCTTGTCCTTGAACAGCTTCTCGATCGACTCCTTGGCGCTGTGGCGGATCGTCCGCAGGGAGATCCGCCCCTCCTCCGCCTGCTTGTGGACCACCTTGGTCAGCTCATCCCGCCGCTCGGTGGACAACGGCGGCATCGAGATCCGGATGACCTTCCCGTCGTTGAAGGGGGAGAGCCCCAGGTCGGTCTTGAGGAGCGCCTTCTCGATCTCCGGAAGGACCTTCTGATCCCACGGCTGGATCACGAGAAGCCGTGGGTCCGGCGCGCTCAGGGTGGCGAGCTGCTTCAAGGGGGTGGGAGTCCCGTAGTAATCGACCCGGATCCCCTCCACCAGGGCCGGCGTGGCCCGGCCTGTGCGGACCGTGGAGAATTCCCGGTTCACCGCCTCGACCCCCTTGAGCATCTTGGCCTCGGTCTCCCTGAGGAGGGAGGGGAGGTCGGACACGATCGGCTTCGATTCAGGGGGCATCTTACCCGACCACCGTGCCGATCTTCTCCCCCAGGACCGCCCGCTTGATGTTGCCGGGCTTTCCCAGGTTGAAGACGACGATCGTTTGCCTTCTTGTCCCGGTGGGGATCGGCCGAGTAGATGCCGTCCACCTTAGTGGCCTTGAGGATCGCCTGCGCGCCGATCTCGATCGCCCGCAGGGCGGCGGCGGTGTCGGTGGAGAAGTAAGGGTTGCCGGTGCCGGCCGCGAAGATCACCACCCGCCCCTTCTCCAGGTGGCGGATCGCCCGGCGCCGGATGTACGGCTCGGCCAGCTCCTCCATCTGGATCGCCGTCTGGACGCGGGTGAAGCAGCCCTGCTTCTCCAGGGCGTCCTGCAGGGCCATCGAGTTGATCACCGTCGCCAGCATCCCCATGTAGTCGGCGGTGGTCCGGTCAATCCCCTGCGTCTTGGCGGTGGCGCCGGTGCCCCGGAAGATGTTCCCGCCGCCGATCACCACCCCCACCTGCACCCCGAGGTCCCGGACCTCCTTGATCTGGGCGGCGATGCGGTGGGTCACCTCGGGGTTGATCCCGTAGCCGTTGGCGCCCGCCTGAAGGGCCTCACCGCTCAGTTTCAGAACGATCCGTTTGTACACAGGGCGGTTGCGGTTTAAGTTTCCTCTCCCAAGACGAACCGGATGAAGCGGCGGATCACGATGTTCTCCCGCAGGCTGGAGACGGTGTCGGTGAGGAGGTCCTGGACGGTCCGGGCGGTGTCCTTGATGTACGGCTGGTCCAGCAGGACCCGCTCCTTGTAGAAGGTCTCCATGTGGGCCTGCTGCATCGGCTGGGCCGACTCGTCGTCCACCCCGCCGATCTCTTCATGGAGCTGCTCCAGGGCCTTTCCGATCTGCTCCGGGGGAACCTCCTCCCGGGTGACGTACCGGGGATTCATCGAGGCGATCTGCAGAGAGAGCTCCTGCACGAGGGTCTTGAACTGGTCGGTCTTGGCGACGAAGTCGGTCTCGCAGTTGACCTCCACGAGGACCCCGATCCGGCCGCTGTGGACGTAGGAGCCGATCAGCCCCTGGTGCGCGGCCCGGCCCGCCTTGTGGGCGGCGATCTCTCTCCCCTTGTCCCGGAGGATCTGGACTGCCTTCTCCGGGTCGCCGCCCGCCTCCATCAGGGCCTTCTTGCACTCGATCACGCCGGCGCCGGTCCGCTCCCGGAGCGCCTTGATCTGGGCGGTGCTGATCTGGGCGGAGGAATTACTCAACAGGGCTCCCCGGCTCGGCCGCCTTTGGACCGGCCTTGGCCTTGGGGACCCGCTTCTTCTTGGGGGCGGCCGTCTCCTCGACCTTCAGAACCTTCTCCGGAACGACCGCCTCCACCTCATCGATGACGGCAGGAACCTCCGGAGCAGGGGCCGGCTCGGCGGCCTGCTCAGCCTTGGGCGGGGGGGGCGGGGCGGCGGCCGGTTCCGAAACCGAAGGAGGGGCCGGGGCCGCCACAGGGGCCGGGGCCGGCTCGGGCGGCGCCGCCGCGCGGGCCCGCTCCTCCTCCTCTTTCGCCTTGCCGGCCAGGTAGGCCTGACGCCCCTCGAGGATGGCGTCGGCCAACAGGGAGAGGATCAGCCTGATCGAGCGGATCGCGTCGTCGTTGCCGGGGATCACGTAGGAGATCGGGTCCGGGTCGGAGTTGGTGTCCACCAGGGCCACCACCGGCACCCTCAAGCGGCCGGCCTCCATGACGGCGGTCTCCTCCCGCTTGGCATCCACGATCACCACCGCCCGGGGGATCCGCTCCATCTCGATGATGCCGCTCAACACCTTCTCCAGCTTGGCCAGCTCCTTCTCCTGATGGAAGGCCTCTTTCTTGGTGAGGCGGCTCAGGGTGCCGTCCTCCCGCCAGGCCCGGATCGTCTTCAGCCGCTCGATGGATTTGCGGATCGTCTGGAAGTTGGTCAGGAGCCCCCCCAGCCAGCGGAGGTTCACGTAGAACTGCCCGCAGCGGGTCGCCTCCTCGGCGATGATCGGCTGCGCCTGCTTCTTGGTCCCGACGAACAGGATCGCCCCCCCCTGGGCGGCCGCGGCCCGGAGGAACTCCTGGGCCTGCTTGACCCCCTCGGCGGTCTTCTCCAGATCCACGATGTAGATGCCGTTCTTCTCGCCGAAGATAAACCGCTTCATCTTCGGGTTCCAACGGCGGGTCTGGTGCCCGAAATGGACCCC
>JACPXR010000031.1 GCA_016196465.1 Candidatus Omnitrophota bacterium
TTACCGGCGCCGCTGCCGTCCAGGTTTCCGCTCATGGGCCGGCGTCCGAATCAGGAGAGGGGACCCTCCTGGCCACCTTCTCCTTCGCCGACGGGTCCGTCGGGACATTGGCTTACGTGACCACCGGTGATCGAGCCTGTCCGAAGGAGCGGATCGAGCTCTTCGCCGACGGCAGGGTCGTCCTCGTGGAGGATTTCCGATCGGTGACCGCCTATGTCGGCGGCCGTCCCAAGGTCAGCCGTCGCTTCGTTCAGGAAAAGGGGTTCCTGGGCGAGCTGGAGGCGTTTGTTCAGGCCGTCCGGTCGGGCGCTCCGGCCCCCGTTCCCTTCTCGCAGATCCATGCGACGACACTGGCGACCCTTAAGACCCTGGAGTCGCTCCGGCGCGGGGTGCCGGTGCCTATTGAAATCATTTCTCATGCCTCGCGGTGACTATTATCAGCGGCTTCTGGAAGCCTATCTGCTGAGGCGCTGGAGTCACCTCCATTTCTGGCATGAGACTCCGGAGGAGAACCCCAGAGCCCGAGTGGATCGCCTCGGGGAATATTACCTCACCTATCGGCAAAAGGCAGATTATCCAGGCCCCTTTGATCCGGAGGGGATCCCTCTTCTCAATTACCGGGGGCGGCTCGGCCTGAAGTACAACCCGATCGCCATCGCTCAATACGGCCTCGCCCAATTCAATCGGTGGCAAGAAACAGGGGATCCGGAGGCCCGCCAGCGAACCCTGAGTGTCGCCGATTGGCTGGTCCAGCATCTGGAGCGAACGCCGGCAGGGATTGAGCTTTGGACCCACCACTTTGAATGGCCTTACCGGGAGATGTTGCGCCCTCCCTGGCCGTCCGCCTTGGCTCAAGGGCAGGGGATCTCCGTCTTGGTGCGTGCTCATCTGCAGACGAACGATTCCCGCTATCTCCAGGCGGCCCAGCGGGCCCTCAAGGCCTTTGAGCTGCCGATCCAGGAGGGAGGCGTCGTGGTGAAGGACCCGGATGGAGGCCTCTGGCTGGAGGAGTATCTGGTGACTCCACCCAGCCATATCTTAAACGGAGGCATCGGGGCTTGCTGGGGCCTTCTTGACTACTGGCTGGCGGCTGGGGATTCCACCGCCAGGCGGCTGTTTGATGAAGCCGCAGCAACCTTCGCCAGCCACCTCCATCGCTACGATATCGGATTCTGGTCGCTCTACGAGCTTCCCCCCAACGGGGCTGCTCCGATGCTGGCCAGCCCCTTTTACCACCGGCTCCATATCGTGCAGCTCAAGATCCTGACGCGGATGACGGGCCGCTCCCTCTTTGGCCAGTATGCCTCTCGCTGGGGCGGTTACGAGAGAAACGGTTGGTGTCGGGCGCGAGCCCTGGTCGGCAAGGCGATCTTCAAGTTGCGCCACTATTGAGGTTCTCCGGGAGATGAAGATTCTCTTTGTCTCAGCTTACTTTCCTCCGGAGGTGGGGGCGCCCGCCCACCGCGTCTATGAATTGGCTCGGCGGTGGGCTGCCAAGGGCCATTGGGTCGAGGTCCTCACCGGATTCCCCAACCACCCCACGGGGGTGGTGCCTGAGCCTTACCGGAGAAGGATGGCTCGGTTTTGGATGCGCGAGAAGATCGATGGGATCACCGTCACCCGGGCCTGGCTTTATCCGGCTCCGAATCGAAAGGGGTGGGAGCGGATGGTGAATTACAGCTCCTTCGCCCTCTCCGCCGGTCTCCTCGGCCCGTGGCTGTCCCGGCCGGAGGTGGTGGTGGCCACCTCTCCGCACCTGTTGGTGGGACTCGTCGGCTGGTGGTTGAGCCTCCTGTTCAGGGCCCCTTTCGTTCTCGAGATCCGGGACCTTTGGCCGGAGTCCCTGGTGGCCTCCGGCATGGGGAGGGAGGGCTCGTGGAGGATCCGATCCTTGTCCCGGCTGGCCGGTTTTCTTTACCGCCGGGCGGACCTCATCGTCACGGTGACCAAAGCGATGGCCCGGAGTCTGAGCGCTCGATGGAAAGTCCCCGCCGATCGGCTGGCCCTGGTGGAGCACGGCGTCGATGGGAATCGGTTTGCCCCCATGGAGCAAGTTCCCTGGCCCCCTCCCCTGGAGGATCTCAACGGATGCCCCGTCGTTTCCTATATAGGGACTCTGGGAAAGGCCCATGGGTTGGAGACCCTTCTCGAGGCCGCCGAGCGGCTTTCGGATCAGGATCCTCCGATGAAATTTCTCTTGATCGGGGAAGGAGCCGAGAAGGCGAACTTGATGGCCTTGGCGGAAGACCGGGGGCTCAAGAACGTCCGGTTCCTTTCCGCGCAGCCCTGGGAGAAGATCCCTCATTGCATTAATCGGTCCACCCTCTGCGTGGCCCTGCTGAATCCGGCGGCCACATTTGAAACCGTCATGCCCACGAAGATCCTGGAGTATATGGCCTGCGGCAAGCCGGTGGCCTTGGCCGCAGCGGGCCATTGCCGGCGGGTGCTGGAGGAATCCGGCGCAGGGGTGGCGGTGAATCCGGGGGAGGCCGGGGCCTTGGCCGACGCCATCCTGAGGCTGGTCCGTGACCCCGAGGGGCGTCGTCGCTGCGGCGAGGAGGGCCGCCGCTATGTGCTGCAGCGGTTCAACCTCGACAGGCAAGCGGACTTCTACTTCGATCTACTCGAGGAAAGGGTGAAAAGATGCCGCAGCCGCATATCCTAATCGCGGTGGGAGCTCGTCCGAACTTCATGAAGGCAGCCCCTCTGATCCGCTCGCTTAAGCGAGCAGGCCGCGTTCATCTCACCCTGGTCCATACGGGTCAGCACTACGACCCGGAGCTGTCCGACTGGTTCCTTCGAGATCTGAAGCTGCCATCCCCCGCGGTAAATCTTCGGGTTGGATCCGGTTCCCATGCCCGGCAGACAGCGGCGATCCTGGAGCGTTTTGAGTCGGTGGTGCTTCGGCTGCGGCCGGACGTCATCGTGGTGGTGGGGGACGTCAATTCGACGGTAGCCTGTGCCTTGGGCTGCTGGAAGGCCGCCTATCCCCGGGGCACCCCTGCCGATTCCTCCCGGCGGCGTCCCCTCCTGGCCCATGTGGAGGCCGGCTTGAGGAGCTTTGACCGTTCCATGCCGGAGGAGGCAAACCGGATCGTGACCGACCACCTTTCCGATCTCTTGTTCGCCCCTTCCCCGGATGCGGTGACGCACCTGAGGCGGGAGGGGATCCCCTCCCGGCGGATTTTCTTCGTCGGCAACATCATGATCGACTCTCTTCGCAGGGCCCTGACGGAGCTGAAGGGCTCTCGCGTCTTGGAGCGGCTGGGGGTTTCTCCCGGCAGATACGCCCTGGTGACCCTGCATCGGCCGTCCAACGTGGATGATCCGGCCACCTCGCGGGGAATCCTCCGAGCTCTCCAGTGGCTCCAGGGCCGATTGCCGGTCGTTTTCCCGATGCACCCCCGGACCCGGCGGATGTGGGCCCGCTGCGGCCTGTTGGGCCGGTTGACTCAAGGGAAGGGGATGATCCTCACTCCCGCCCTCGGTTACCTGGAGTTGGTCAGGTTGATGAAGTCTGCCCGGCTGGTCCTCACCGATTCAGGGGGGATTCAGGAGGAGACGACCTTTCTTCAGGTGCCGTGCCTCACCCTTCGGACGACGACGGAGCGGCCGATCACGATCAGCCATGGAACCAATCGCTTGGTCGGGGTGATCCCGCGGCGCATTGTCGAGTCTTGTGAGAAGGTGCTGAGGAGCCGTCCCCGGCGGCCGAGAGTCCCTCCCCGTTGGGATGGCCGCGCCGCCGAGCGGATCAGCCGTATTCTCCTGAGACATGTGATACACTTGACACCGTGAAGAGAATGGCCGGGCAGCCGTTGCCTTGTCAGGTGATTCGATCTCCGAGGCCTTCCCTTCGATGGGCGGGAGAGCTTCTCTGGAGCCTTTCCGTTCACAGGGTGAGTTTGCGTTATAAGGAAACCCTCTTTGGCTTCGGCTGGATATTCCTGCAGCCGGTGGCGCTGACCATCATCTTTACTTACATCTTCCATCGGTTCGCGAAGATCCCCTCAGGGAACATTCCTTATCCGCTCTTTGCGGCCACCAGCTTGGTGGCCTGGTCCTTGACGGCCCTGGTGGTTTCTCAGTCTTCCAGCTGCGTCACGAGCCACAACGTCCTCTTGAAACGGGTGGCCCTCCCCAAGATCCTGCTGCCTTTCTCCGTCGTCATCTCCACCCTGGTGGATCTCGCGGTGATGGTGGTGCTGTTGGTTGGCCTGTTTGTGTATTACAGGGTTTCTCTCCCCCCCTCTGCGGCGTGGGTCGTCGTGATCCTGGGGATCCATCTGATTCTGCTGGTGGGCCTAAGCTGTCTTTTCTCCTTGGCAAACGTCTTCCTCCGAGACATCGGACAGGCGATCCCGTTTCTGCTCCAGCTCTGGTTTTTTGTCAGCCCCGTCTTTTATCCTTCCTCGATGGTTCCCGGGGAGTTCAAGGGCCCTCCCAGTGGTTCTGGGCTCTGGACGGCGTGGACCTGACGGTCTCCGGGGGCGGCAAGCGGTTGGGGATCGTCGGGGATAACGGTTCGGGGAAGACCACCCTGCTGAGGATCATTGCGGGGGTCACGAGGCCGACTCACGGGACCGTGATGGTCAATGGGCGGGTGGTCCCTCTGCTGGAGCTGGGGGCGGGGATGCATCCGGACCTGACCGGCCGAGAGAACGTCTATCTGAATGGAATCCTCCTAGGGATGCGCCGCAGCGAGGTGAGTCGCAAGTTCGGCCGGATTGTGGAGTTCGCGGGGGTGACGGAATTCCTCGACATGCCCCTGAAGCACTATTCGCTGGGGATGATCATGCGGTTGGGATTCAGTGTGGCCATCCATGTGGATGCAGACATCCTTTTAATAGACGAGGCGTGGGGGGTGGGGGATGTGGGATTCCAGGCCAAGACGATGGAGCAGATGCGGCAGATGCGCAACCACGGAGCGTCGAGCATCTTGGTGTCGCACGACGTGAGCATCCTTCGGCAATTAACGGATGAGATCCTATGGCTTAAGTCCGGGCGGATTGCCGCCTTCGGTCCGACGGAATCGGTGGTCAAGGCCTACTGGGCCGTTGCCCCCCAGCGGGTCCAATAGCCATGCGAGTCCTCATTACGGGGATCACCGGGTTTGCGGGGTCGCACCTCGCGGATGCTCTGCTTGAGCGGGGCGGCGTTGAGGTCCATGGGATCGACCGGTGGCGCTCCAAGACGGAGAACATCGACCACCTCAAAGGGAAGATCATCATGCACGAATGCGACATCCGAGACGCCTCCTCGGTTCGGTCCGTCATCGAGAAGGTTCGTCCCGAGAGGATCTTCCACCTGGCGGCGCAGTCTTTCGTCCCCACCTCCTGGTCGGCCCCTAGCGAAACCCTGACCACAAACATCGTGGGGCAGCTCAATGTTTTCGAAGCGGTCCGCCAGCTCGACATCCAGCCCCGCATCCAAGTGGCGGGAAGCTCCGAGGAGTACGGCCTGGCGCATCCCGAGGAGCTGCCCATTCGAGAGACGAACCCCCTGCGGCCTTTAAGCCCTTATGCAGTCTCCAAGGTGGGGCAGGACCTGTTGGGGTTCCAGTACTTCATGAGCTACAAGATGCACATTGTGCGGACCCGCGGATTCAATCATACCGGTCCCCGAAGGGGGGAGGTCTTTGCGGAATCGGATTTCGCCCGCCAGATCGCCCGAATCGAGAAAGGACTTCAGGAACCGGTCCTGAGCGTTGGGAACCTGCAAGCCAAGCGGGATTTCACCGATGTCCGAGACATGGTCGAAGGGTATTGGCTTGCGCTGGAGAAGGGGGTGCCGGGCGAGGTGTACAACATCTGCTCCGGCCGCTCCTTCCCGATCGGCGGGCTGCTGGAGATGCTCCTCGCCATCAGTTCCGCCAAGATCCGGGTGGTCGAGGATCCGGCGCGGCTGCGTCCCTCCGATGTCCCTTGCCTTCAGGGGGACTGCTCCAAGTTCTCCCAGGCCGTCGGCTGGCGGCCCCGTTTTTCCATCGAGACGACCCTTCGGGATCTGCTGGACTATTGGCGCCGGAAGGTCCATCCAGTTTAGGGCGATTAGCTCAGTGGGTTAGAGCACTTCCTTTACACGGAAGGGGTCGGGGGTTCGAGCCCTCCATCGCCCACACCCGCTCCAAGGTCGAAGAAAGGATCCTCTCCGCTCGATGAGTGATCAGGCGCGCTCTGTGAGTTATCTGAAGGTTTGTCTCCTTCCCTTGGGCGGGTTCCTCGCGGCAATCTTGATCTTGGAGGTTGCCCTCCGCCTTTTTGGGCCGAGCTGGATTGCCTACCGGGTGAGGGAGATCGAGAGCCGCGGATCGTCCCTCTCCGTTGGAAGCGACGCCCTATGGCCAATCGACCGCAGGAACGGCAAGGTGGCAGGATTTATTCCGGGGGCTCGATTTGCGGCTTCCCATCCGGAGTACAGTCATCCTGTCCAGATCGACGAGTGGGGTGGACGCGCCACCTTGAAGTCCGATTCGGCAAGGGATGAAAAACGGGTTCCCTTCCTGGGAGATTCCATGTCCTTCGGGGTAGGGGTGAGGGACAGCGAAACCTACCTGAGCCTGCTGGGCCGTGAGGTGAATGTGCGGCTCCTCAATCTGGGAGTTCCTGGAAGTTCCTTGCCGAACCAGCTGGACGCGATCGAGAGGAAGCATCGCGAATTGGGCTCGCCCCCTTTGTATCTCTTCGTTTTCTTCCCCAACGACATTTCCGAAATCGCCTGGCAGCATGGATTGATCCTCAACAAGGAGGGGCGAAGCGGCTGGTACGGCTCCGGCGGACGGGGGAATTCGCCGTGGGCGATCCGATGGGAGAGGGAGCTTTCCTGGCTGAACCTCCATCTCGCCTGCCATCCCCTCTTTGGAAGACTCTACAGCGTCCAATTCCTGAAGTCGCAGTTGCTGATGGTTTATAACCTTTTCTACCAGACCCGCAAGATCGATCGGAGGATGGATCCTTCCCTGCTGGTCATGACTCAAGATTCCCATTTCGCGGATGAGGCCGGCGAGTGCTTGGGTAAAGAGGTGGAGCGGCTCGTCCGGCTCTCTCGGCGGCTCCGATTCGCTCCTTTCTTCATTTTGATACCGGACCGCTACCAGGTCTATCCCGAGCTTCTTAGGATGAGAGCGGCCTATTATCACCTGAACCTCAGAGAGATCGACGTGGAGCTTCCCCAGCGGATGATCAAGGAGAAGCTGCGGGAGCATGGGATCCCGTTTCTCGATCTCTTGGAATGTTTGAGGACCCAGGGGAAGGACCTCTACTACCGGCAGGATTTCCATCTGACCCCGGCAGGGCACAGGGCCGTGAAGGAGTGTCTGAGCCCACACTTGAAGAGGATCGTCGCTTCCTATTTTCCGGAAGGCTCAGGGGCGCTTCGGCGATGAAACCTCGAAGAGCCGTCTTCCTCGATCGGGACGGGGTTCTGCTGAAGGCCACGGTGGAGGGGGGCGTCTTCCGGACGGCCCGCTCGATCGAGGAGTTTGAGCTGCTCCCCCGCGTCGCCGAGGCCCTGGGGCTTCTCCGTGGGGCGGGGCTGGAGCTGGTGGTGGTGACGAACCAGCCGGAGGTCAAGCGGGGCTTCATCGACCGGTCGCTGGTCGAGGCCTTTCACGATCGGCTCCGTCGGGAACTGGGCCTGGCCCACATCTACACCTGCTACCACGACGACGGAGACCACTGCGCCTGCCGCAAGCCGGAGCCGGGGATGCTCCGGCAGGCGGCCCGGGAGCTGGGCCTCTCGCTCAAGGACTCCTTCCTGGTCGGGGACCGCTGGCGGGACATCGAGGCGGGCCGCCGGGCCGGCTGCCGGACGCTTCTCGTCCGGCACTCCCACAGCGGCGAGGCCCAGCCCGACTGGGAGGTGGAGAGCCTCTACGAAGCCGCCCGGAAGATCATCACCCTCATCCCTGATCGGCCGCCATCCTCGGTCTGACGGAACCTTCGAGTCCCTCTGGTATCGCCAATGCCATCCGTGTTACGATAGCTCCCCTGCTGAAAGTGAGGGGCCGTGGTGTAGCCTGGTCCAACACGTCAGATTGTCAATCTGAAGATCGGGGGTTCAAATCCCCTCGGCCCCGCCAGTTTTCATTTCGGCGAGTTCCACGAGCCAGTTGAACGGCTTACGGTAGGTGGGAGTAGGAGTTGCGTCATCGAGGGTGCAGTTCAAAAGTAGAAACCGCAGGATTTGCTGCTTCTCATCGGGGGTCGCCGCATCGTACAACGGCACAAAGCGTTGCGCCAGTTCAAAAATCCTGATTCCTTCTTCCATGTAGCTCTGGTTGGCGTTCTGGTGCTTGGCCAGTTGGCTCCTGATCTCATCCTGCTCCCGCCTCCACTCGGCTGACTTCTGCTCCCACAGCTCGGTGGGGATCTTCTTGTCCAGCTTGTCCAGATAGATTTGATCCAGCCTGGCTTGAAGCTGCTCGTAACGAGCGGTCAGGCCCTTGACCTGGGCATCGAGGTAAGCCTTCTCATCCTCATGGCTCTCCCGCAGAAGCTTGGTTAACCAGGCAACCCGCTCCTCTCCGATCCGGACGGCCGCCACGATCTCCCGCATCCTCGCCTCCAGCTTCCCCTCCGGCACGTAGGGCTGGCCACATTTGCCCCTGAAGCCGGTGCACCAATAGTAAACGTACCGACCTTTGATCTTTCCTGCCGTGATCCGGCATCCGCATCGGGCGCACCGCATGACGTTGCCGAAGGCAAAGCGATGCCGCCGGGTCTTGGCCCGATTCTGGCTGGCAAACACCTCTTGCACCTGGTCAAACAGCTCCTTGGAGATGATGGGCTGGTGGATACCCGGCCAAATCTTTCCCTTCCAGCGGAACATCCCGTAGTAGATCGGATTCTTTAAGATCCGCTCCACCTCGCTCTTGGATAGCTCCCGCTTGGAGCGGCGGCCGAAAAGTCCCGCATCCCTCGCCACCTGGCGGAGCTGCTTTAAGGAGTACCGGCCGGTAGCGTATAACTCGTAGAGCCGGCGGATCGCCGGGGCCTGACTCTCGTCTATCTCGATCCGGTGTGTTACGAGATTGTTCTTGTATCCCAATGGGGCGATGGACGGGTACTCCCCCTGGGCCGCCTTCTCCGCGTGGCCCTTCTTCACTTCCTCAGAGAGGTTGTCGATGTAGTTCTTGGCCATGAGCGCCTTGATGCCGAAGATGAACTTTTCGTGGGAGCGGGACTCTTTGTGGAGCTCCGTGCTCTCCTTCACCAGGGAAATGACCAGACCCTGCCTGTTCATCAGGTCGTCCAGTGTGGCAATATCCCAGAAGTTCCGGGAGAGCCGGTCCGTCTTTTCGCAGAGGAGATACCGTGCCTCCGGATTCTTCTTGAGATATTCCAGCATCTCGTTGAACCCCGCCCGGCCCGCCTGCTTGGCTGTCTCTACATCGGTGAATTCCTTGATGACGTGGAGATCCCTGCGCTGAGCGTGCTCGCGGAGGAGCTTCTGCTGGGCCGGGATGGAGAATCCCTCTTGCTCCTGCTCCTTACTCGATACCCGGGCGTACAGGACGGCTCGGTTACTCATCTCATCAACCCGCATGGAATCCAATCCGCCGGCGGTGCGGCTCAGGATGTTCCATCAGCTTCCGGATGGCATCGAAGACCACTTTGAACTGCGTGTCGTACTTCTTCTCCAGCTCGTTCAGCCTCCGGGCCAGGTCCCGGTGGCTGGCCAGCATTTCCCGGAGCTTTACGAA
>JACPXR010000032.1 GCA_016196465.1 Candidatus Omnitrophota bacterium
AACTTTACCGGCCCCTTGCCCCTCAGATACTTCGCCCCGTTTCCGGCATTGTGGAGTTTGATTCGCGCTTCCAGATTGTTGGTCAACCCCGTGTAGTACGTCCCGTCAGTACATCGAACCATGTACACGGCGTATGCCCCATGACGCGAGCGCAACATCTCAGGTGCTCAACCCCTGGGTACCCGGTACCGTCACAGTATTATCTTATCGCATACCCTTGAACAACAGCAGACCGGCCAGACCCGATGCAAGAATAAGAACCGGCTCATGGACCTTCTTCGATGTAGATAGGACCCCCAGCGTCACCAGTGCAATGACGGCCGTTGGAATATCCACGATGGCTCGCTGGGCCAGTACCACACATGCCCCGGCGATCGCACCGGTAGCGGCCGCCGTCACACCCTTCACGAAGGCGTTGAGCCATACATCCTTCCCATGTTTCTTGAACCATGGAGCTGGAAGGATGACAAACAGATAGACCGGCAGGAAGACTCCGATGGCAGCCAGCGTAGCTCCCCACGGCCCTCGGACGAGATAGCCGATGAACGCGACGGTAATCACAACGGGTCCAGGGGTGATCATCGCGACAGCCACCGCGTCCATGAACTGCCGCTCGGTGAGCCAGTGGTATTCCTTCACCACTCCACCGTAGAGAAACGGCACGATCGCGAGTCCGCTGCCGAAGACCATCGCCCCGGCCTTCCCGAAAAATCCCAGCAGCCGCATCGCGGTCGCAGGGATCGGTTCCACCGCCATGCTCCCAACCTGACTGCCAACCATCGGCACCACTGATAACACGGACAGGCGCTGGCTCCACTTCCAGGGTGGGGCCTTCACCAGCATAGAGATGAGTCCTGCTCCCAGAAACAGCCAGGCGATTTCGGATTGCGTTGCCGCCGTCACGACCGCCAGCACCAGGAAAATTGCCCACAACCCCACATCCTTCTCCAACGTCAGCTTGACGAGCTTGTGAGCGGCTCTGACAATGATCCCAATGACGGCGGCTCCGATCCCGTAGAACAACGCCTGCATCCACTCCAATCCGCCGAAGCGGACATAGAACCAGGAGATGCCCAATACCATGAGAAAGGACGGCAGAATGAACGCCAGCGACACCAGCGTAGCTCCCCAAATGCCCGCCCGCACGTATCCCAGATACATCGCCAGTTGGGCGGCGAGCGGCCCAGGAGCCAGTTGCGCCAGCGCCAGACCGTCCAGATAATCCTGCTTGGAAATCCAGCGGCGCTTCTCAACCAAATCCCGCTGCATATAGCCCGCCAGCGCAATCGGCCCACCGAAGCCGAAGGTGCCGAGGGACAGGAAGTAACCGAGCAATTGGCGGACGGTGCAGGGCGCGGTTGCAGCCCCCTGATCGTGAGACTGTGCGTTTTCTATTTTCCACCCAAAAGCCGCCATCCGATCACGCTGCCGGCGATCCAGAAAACCACCAGTCCCCCCAGCAGCAGAAGACGCGCCCAGAGGGGACGGGAACGTCGCAAGAAGGCGATGAATCTCTGGAGAAACCGGCGTGCCCATGGAAGCTCCGCTGAAAGGATTGCGATTCCGGCAATGGTGAGGGGGGTTCCGCCTGGACCGGGCATGAGCATCAAGATGAAACCGAGCACCGTAACGAAAAGACCGGCCATGATCACCAGCCAGCGCTTGACCATCTCCCTGTTCAGCATGCTTTTCTCAGCGCGACGAAAGAACTGGAAGCGTATTCAGCAGACGCGAAGCTCGGCGAGGGCCTTGGAGATGTCAAGGGTGGGAGCGCCGCTCGCGGGGTCGTAGATCGGCATGCTGGCGGCGGTGTGTTCCTTGAGGGCCGGCACCCGCTCCCTCAGGCGGTCCTCGTAGGTGGGGAGATTGATCTGGTAGAAAACCCCGACGGGGATCTTCTCGCCCCATTCCTGGGATTTCTGGAAGGCCTGGGTCATCTTCTGGGAGATCTCCTCCCAGTTGTCTGGGTCTTTGACGACCGGGTCAAAGCCGGTCTCCTCGAGTTTGTAGATCCGGGGGTTGGTCTGTTTCTTGATGCCGGTCTCCTCATCCATCTCGAGGCCCTCGAACCATTCCTTCGTGTTCACCGTGTTGTACGTGGGACAGGGCTGGAGGACGTCCAGCAGGGCGAGCCCCCGGTGGTTGATTCCCTGCTGGATGAGCTGGCGCAGCCCCTTCCCATCGTAAGCGTAGCCGCGGGCGATAAAGGTGTAGCCGGCGGCCAAGGCGACGGCGAGGGGGTTGATGGCGTCGTTGATGTTCGGCATGGGAAGGGACTTGGTCTGGATGTTCCGCTTCAAGGTGGGGGAGGCCTGCCCCTTGGTGAGCCCGTAGACGCCGTTGTCAAAAACCAGGTACAGCATATCGACATTGCGCCGTCCGGTGTTGAGGAAATGCCCCGCCCCGATGCCGTAGCCGTCGCCGTCGCCCCCCAGGGAGATCACGGTGAGCTCCGGATTCCCCAGCTTCGCCCCGACGGCGAAGGGGAGCGAGCGCCCGTGGAGGGTGTGGCATCCGTAGGTCCGGACAAAGTGCGGCGTCTTCGCGAAACAGCCCACCCCTGAGAAGAGGAGGACCTGTTCCGGCGGAAGCTGCATCTCCGCCAGGGCCTGTTGGATGGCGTTCAACACCCCGAAATCCCCGCAGCCGGGGCACCAGTCGTTGTGGGTGTCGGTCTTGTAATCCTGGACTTTATAGGCCATGGGTCAGCACCACCTTGGACTCGTGTTCTCTCAGAATCTTCTTCACGCCGTCGATCACCTCGTTCTGGGAGATCGCCCTGCCGTTCCACTTGAGGATCGAGGCGTCCATGGCCAAGCCGGTCTTCTCCCGGATCACCTGGGCGAGCTGGCCGGAGTAGTTCATCTCCACGTTGACCCGGCGCTTGGCGCGCGCCAGAATCTGGGCCACATACTCCGTCGGAAAGGGGAGGATCATGTGGATCTGGAGGAAGTTGACGCTCATCCCTTGCCCCTTGAGCGCCTCCATCGCGTCGAGGATCGCCCCTTTGGGAGAGCCCCAGGAGACCAGGGTGATGTCGGCGTCCCGGTCGCCGAAAAAGTGGACTTTCTTCTCCAGGGGGATTTCCCGGGCGGCGGTCTCGAGCTTCCGCATCCTCTTCGTCATCATCCGGGTCCGGTTCTCCGGGTCCTCGGTGATGTGGCCGACCTCGTTGTGCTCGTCTCCGGTCTTCCAGAAGATCCCCTCCTTCTGTCCGGGCCGCGACCTCGGGGAGATCCCGGACTCGGTGAACTTGAAGCGCTTGTACTGGCCCTCGGAGGCCACCAGGACCGCCAGCTCCTCATCGGTGAGCAAAAGCCCCCGGTCGATGTGGACCCCCTCGAGGTCGTACCAGGGGATCGTCTGGGTCGTGTTGGCAAGGGCCTTGTCCCCCAGGACCACCACGGGGGTCTGGTACCGTTCGGCATAGTTGAAGGCGTCGATCGCGTCGTAGAAATATTCCTCCAGATCCCCGGGCGCCAGGACCAGCCGGGGAAACTCGCCGTGGCTGGCCGAGAGAACAAACTTGAGGTCTCCCTGCTCATGACGGGTGGGCAGCCCCGTGGAGGGCCCCGCCCGCTGATAGTTGAAGATCACAATGGGAACCTCGTTCATCCCGGCCCATCCCATTCCCTCGGCCATGAGGGAGAAGCCGGGACCGGAGGTGGAAGTGGAGGATCTGGCCCCCGTCACCGCCGCCCCGATCGCCATGGTGACCGCGGCGATCTCATCCTCGCTCTGGATCACCACGACGCCGAACTCCGGGTGAGACTCCAGGTATTCGCTTTCATCGCTGGCCGGGGTGATCGGGTAGTAGGTCTGGAAACGGCAGCCGCCGACCACCTTCCCCAGCGCCGTGGCGGTGGTCCCGTTGATCATGATCCGGGGTTCGTCGGGGTCGGTCTGCAGCTTACGGAGGCGGTAGGGATATTCCGATTGATGGCCCTTTCCAAAATCATACGCCTGCCGGGCGGCCCAGACGTTCATCGGGGCCAGGGCGGAGCGCCTTCCCTTGAAGATCCCCTCCAGGGTCGCCTTGAGAAGCTCGAAATCCAGCCCCACCATCCCGAGGGAGACGGCGACGCTGATCACGTTTTTCATGATCTGAAGCTTCATGAGGTCCTTTTCCCGGTGAAACTGCGCGGCGGTGGCCTGAATGATCTGGCTGTACGGAACGGCGACCAGCACGCAGTCGGTCCGGCTGATCTCCTCGGGCTTGAACAGGGACGGGTCGTACAGGATGCCGCCCCCCTTGACCACCTCCTGCTTGTGCGTTTCCAGCGTCTCCTTGTCGAACGTGGCGAGAAGATGCACTTCATCGATGTGGGAATGGACCTTCTCCTCGCAGACCCGGATCTGGAAGTAGGAATGGTCCCCCTTGATGTTGGAGTGGTACTCCCGCTTTCCGAAGACAAAAAGGCCTCCGGAGGCGCAGGCGCGGGCGAAGGTCGTCGCCGAGGAATCGACCCCGCTTCCCTGCGGACCGCCAATCATCCAGGAGAAACTGTCCTTTTTCGCCATGGAATTACCGTCTATAACTTACCAGAAACCGTTCCACCTGAAAAGGGGCAAGATCAGGCGGGGCCTCTCCGGCCGTCATCCAGTCGGCGAGGAGTTTCCCGGTGAGGGGGGCCAGCAAAATCCCGTTCCTGAAGAGCCCGGTCGCCAGGAGGAGCCCCTTCAAGGGGGTTTCTCCAAGAATCGGAAGGTGGTCCGGCGAGTCGGGCCTGAGACCGGCCCAGGAGGCCTCCTCCTCGAGGCGGCTCAAGTCTGGAATCATCTCGGCGACCCCCCGGCGGATCGATTCCCTCCCCTCCGGCGTCACCCGTTTCTCGTAGCCGGCATGTTCCACCGTCGTCCCGGCGATCAGCTGATCGCCGCTTCTTTGGACGAGGTAAGCCCGCGGAGAGCGGAGGATCCTCTGGATCCGGGGGCGCTCCGTCCGGAAACGGAGCATCTGCCCCCGGACCGGAACGGCGGGAATCGAGAAAGGGAGTTCCGGATCAAATCCGGCCCAGCAGCCGGCCGCGTTCACCACCCAGTCTCCGTACACCTTGCCCGAATCGGTCTCCAGGCCGAGCAGCCGGTCCTTCTCCATGAGAAAACGGAAGACCGGCGCCCCCAGGTGAAGAGTCCCCCCCTGAACGGCCACTGCCTTGACATACGCGCCGACCAGGGCGGTGTTGTCCAGGTGAGAGGTCTGAGGCCACAGGATCCCCCAGCGGACCGCCCCGTCCACGGCCGGTTCGAGCTTCCTGACCTGGGAGGCCTCCAGCCGTTCCACCCAGAGACCGGCCTCCTGCTGCCAGGAAAGCTCCGCTTTAAGCTCCTCCTCATCGGAAGAGGAGAAAGCGAGCCCCATCATGCCGCTGGCCCGGTACTTCAGATCGATCCCGGTGAGGGTCTGCAGGCGGGCCACCGCCTCGGGGATCATCTGGTACCCTTTGAGGAGCAGGTCCAGGAACGGCCCGGGGGATTTGGCTTCCCCCTGAGGGGAGAGGATCCCTGCCGCCGCCGAGGAGGCCTCGCTGCCGGGCTCGGCCGACTTTTCAAACAGTTCCACCTCGACGCCGCGGCGGGTCAGCTCCTCGGCGATGCTTAACCCGATGATCCCTGCCCCGACAATAAGGACGCGCATCCCTCATCCCCCAAACGCTTGCAGAAGTCGTTGAACAGCTCCCCGGGCCGGCGGAGCTTCTTGTAGCCCAAAAGAAGCTGGGTGAGGCGCTCGGCGATTTCAGCCGCCGGAATCTTCCGGACGATGAAGCGGTTGAACGCCCGGTCCTTCCCCAGCTGGCCCCCCAGCGCCACGTCATAGGCCTCGATCATCTGATCCCCGGCCTTCACCTTGGAGCCCTGGAGCCCGATGTGGGCGATGGGGGACTGGGCGCAGGTGTTGGGACAGCCGGTGACATGAATTCGCAGCGGCTCCTCCAGCCGGACCCGGGCTTCCAGATACCGGACGATTTCCCTGGCCCTGGCCTTCGTCTCGGTGACCGCCAGCTTGCAGAATTCAATCCCCGTGCAGGCGAGGACCCCCCGAAGGACCGGGGAAGCGCTGACGCTCAAGCCCACCCCCTCGCAGCCCTCCAGGACGTTTCCCACCTTCTCCTTCGAGATGTTGAGGATAAGGAGATTCTGCCGCACGGTGAGCCGGATTGTCCCGTCGCCGTGCCGCTCAGCGAGATCGGCCACCTTGCGCATTTGATTCCCCGTGATCCGCCCCACGAGGACCGGCACCCCGACGTAGAAAAGCCCCGGCTGCTTCTGCTCATGGACCCCGACATGGTCCTTGTAGGTGTCGGGGATCTCCTCGAAAGAGGGATTTTCCTCGAGGGGGAAATCGAGCTTCTCCTGGAGGAGGCCCCTGAACTTTTCGATCCCCCAGTCGGCGATAAGAAACTTGAACCTCGCCTTGGATCGGGTCTCGCGGTAGAGGGGGGCGTCCCGGTAAATTTCGGTGACCGCCTTGAGGACCGGGACCACCCGTTCCGGCGGCACGAAGAGGTTCGCCCGCTGGGCGAAGTACGGCCGCGTGGAAAGGCCGCCTCCCAGCCACAGGTCGAAGCCGGGCCTCGCGGCGCCGCCTTCCAGTTTCTGGCAGCCGACGAAGTTCACGCAATGGATCTCCGGCTGCTGGCACTGGTCCCGGCAGGCGGCGATGGAGACCTTGTATTTCCTGGGAAGGTTCGCGAACTCAGGGTTCCCGGTGAAAAACTGATGGGCCTCCTTCAACACCGGCGAGGCGTCTAAGTACTCTTCCTTGTCCACCCCGGCCACCGGACAGCCCACCAGATTCCTTAAAACGTCTCCGCAGGCCCCCAGGGTGGTGATCCCGACCCCCTTGAGCTCCTCCAGGACCGCCGGGGCCTTCTCCCCACTCACCCAGTGGAGCTGGATGTCCTGCCGAGTGGTGATGTCGGCGAAATCCTTGTTCTCTTCGGCGGCGATCCGGGCGATGGTCTTCAGTTGGGCGGAATTCAGGGAGCCGCCGGGGACCTTCAGGCGGAGCATGAAAAAACCGGGCTCATGCCGGTGGGTGTAGAGCCCGTACCACTTGGCGAGAAAAAAATCGTCTTCGGTGAGGGAGGTGAACCCTTCCTTCGCGGCTGCCTCGAGCTTTTCGCGGACGAGGAAAGGGTTTCCGATCTTCTCCTTGATCGTTTCTTGAGAGGTTGGCATGCTCAAAAACCGCCTGACCCCGCCCGGCGGATGGGCAGGCGGGGGCTTCCGGAACTAAACGAGCTTGTTGGTCGGCTTGCGCGGAGGATCGTTGGTCGGCCGAGGGGTGACCTTCGCGTTTCCCTTGAAAGAGGGGGAGAGCTCGGCGTTGACCTTGGAAAACTCCGGGTCATAGTCCTCCGACTCGACAATGGCGCCAATCGGGCAGACGGGCAGGCAGGCCCCGCAGGTGATGCAGATCTCGGGGTCGATCACCATGAACTTCTCGCCCTTGTGATCCCCCGGATAGATACAGTCCACCGGACAGACCTCGACGCACGCCGCGTACTGCTCGCCCAAGCACTTCCCTGTGATCACATACGACATGCCTCTTCCTCCGATGACTTACAATTCGATTTCGATGTCCGAATCGCTCACGCGCACTTTGTAGGAAGCGACGTTCTCTCCTGCCGGAGGGGTGAGGACTTCGCCGGTCTTCACGTTGAACTTGGCACCGTGCCAGGGGCACTCCACCTCGGCCCCCTCCACCATCCCCTCGGCCAGAGGTCCTCCGACATGGGTGCAGGTGTTGTCGATGGCGTAAAACTCGCCGTTGACGTTAAAGAGGGCGATCGTGTGTCCCTCCGCTTCGACGAGTTTCGCCCCGCCCGCGGCCAGATCAGAGGTGCTGGCGACCTTCACAAACTTTCCCATGGCGGTTATAGTCTCTCAAATAGGATTTTTCTGTCAAGAAGTTTCGACCCATTTCGTCGTCAGCTGGGGCCTGGGGAGAAGCCAGAGTTGGGTCGTCCAAAGGAAGGCCGACAAGAGGGCCCCCGCCGAGAGGAGGTTCCCCTTCCACCCCGGCCACAGCACCCAGACGGCCGCGGCCCCGAGGTTCACCAGGGTCATGGGGATGAGCACCTTCCAGGCAAAGCTCATCAGCTGGTCGATCCGAAAGCGGGGGAAGGTCCCCCGGATCCAGATCAGGGTGAAGACGAGGAAGAGGGTCTTCGCTCCCATCCAGACCGCCGGCGGCAAAAGGGCCGGGCCGTCCCATCCCCCCAGGAAAAGGACCGCCACCAGCGCCGCGATCGCGAGGGTGCTGAGGAACTCGGCCATGTAGAAGAGGGCGAATTTCATGCCGCTGTACTCCGTGTGGAAGCCGGCGACGATCTCAGACTCCGCCTCCGGCAGGTCGAAGGGAGTCCGGTTCACCTCGGCGAGCCCCGCCGTGAGCACGAAGAAGAACCCGGCGAACCCCCACGGCGAGAAGAAAAACCAGCGCCCCCCCTCCTGGGCCTGGACGATCTCCGAGAGATTGAGCGACCCGGTCACCATGGGGACCGCCGCCAGGGCGATGACCAGCGGCACCTCGTAGGCGATCATCTGCGCCGCCGTCCGGACCGCCCCGAGGAGCGAAAATTTGTTTCGGGAGCCCCACCCCGCCATGAAGATCGCCAGGGTTTCCAGCGAGCCGACCGCCACGAAGAACAAGAGCCCGGTCGACAGAGGAGCCGCCACCCAGCCCGGGGCCACCGGCAGAACGGTAAACAGGTACAGCGCCGGGACCACGATGAGGACCGGCGCCAGGAAATGGCTCAAGGCGTCGGCCCCGGCCGGAACGACGTCCTCCTTGGTGAGCATCTTGATCCCGTCGGCGATCGGCTGAAGGAGTCCATAGGGGCCCACCCGGTTCGGGCCGAAGCGGTCCTGGATCCGGGCGATCACCTTCCGCTCCAACCAGGTCAGGTACATCATCCCGACGGGCGCGGCGACGAGGATGACCAGCATCCTCCCCACAATCCCCAGCAGGGTTTCGCCCCACTCCGGGATCAGGGGTCCCATTCCAGGGCCCCCTCGATCCAGGCGTAGAGGAGCCCCAGGGCCAGAATCCCGAGGAAGATCCCCATCGCGATCAGCCCTGGCACTCCCGCCTCCTTGAAGATCACCGCCCACGGAAACAGGAACAGCGCCTCCACGTCGAACACCACAAAGAGGATCGCGAAAACGTAATACTGAATCCGAAACTGCACCCAGACATCCCCTTTCGCCTCGACGCCGCATTCGTAAGATTCCTGCTTGATCGGTCCCGGCTTTTTCGGGGCAACGAAGCGGGCGAGGAGAACCGGGAAAAGGGGTACCGCCAGCGCCCCCAGCAAGAAACAACCCAGGAACAGATAGACGACCGGGTCGCTCACTCGGGACTCCTAGAAGCCTTTTTCTCCGCCTCCGTCTTCCGGCGGGCCTCCTCATCGGCCCAGGCCTTGGGATGGGTCTTCCCGTAATACTCGGTGGAGACATGGAGGCGGTCGATGTCGAAGATGTGGGAGGCGCCGCGCTCCCCGCCCCCCAGCTCAAAGGTATGGTCCATCTTGATGGCGTCGAAGGGACAGAACTCCGCGCAGAGACCGCAGTTCATGCAGACATCCACATCGATGTAAAACTCGGAGGCCTTCGGCACCGGTTTGCCCTGGGGGTCCTTCCCCTGCACGATCCAGATGCACTGAGGGGGGCAGACCTTCGCGCAGATTCCGCAGGCGGTGCAGCGCTCGGTCTGGCTGCTCCATTTCTCCCCCTCCTTGCCGTCAAAGATCAGAACCGGCAGCACCCTGAAGCGCTCCGGGAGCTTAAGCCGCTCCTCGGGATACTGGACGGTGAAGATCCCCGAATCGGTGGGGAGCTGCCTGACATGGCCCCGCAGGCGGTTCTTAAACGTTCTTCGCAGGCCCACCGTGTAGCTGGAGACGAAGTGGCCCAGGGTGATCGTCAACCCCCGCAGGAGTTCCAGTCCGTAGAGGCGTATCATCGGTCGGTTTCCCCAAGCACGATGTCGATGGAGCCCAAGATCGCCACCACATCCGCCACGAGGTGGCCCTTGCACATCTGCCCCAGGGCCGTGAGGTTGATGAAGGAAGGGGCCCTCACGTGATAGCGGTATGGATGGTCGGTGCCGTCGCTGACCAGGTAGAAGCCCAGTTCCCCTTTGGGGTTCTCCGCGCGGCCGTATGCCTCTCCGGCCGGCACGCGGGTGTTCCAGAGCTTCTTGCCGGCCTGGATGGGACCGCCGGGAATTTCCTTCAGGGCCTGCTTGAGGATCACCAGTGACTGCCACATCTCCGCGATCCGGACCCGGTAGCGGGCGTACACATCCCCTTCGGGGAACGTGGGGACTTCAAAGTGGAACCGGTCGTAGATCGAATAGGGCTCCGCCTTCCGGACATCGTACTGGACCCCGGAGGCCCTTAAGACAGGACCCGCCGCGGAGAAGGCGACCGCCGAGTCCCGGGGCAGCACCCCCACCCCCCGGCAGCGGGAGAGGAGGATCTCGTTCCGGGTGAGATACCGGTCGATCTGCTCAACCGCCCTGGGGAGGCGTGTGTTGACGAGGGGAAGGGCCAGCGGCATGAACTCCTCCGGCAGATCTCCCATCACCCCGCCGAAGCGCATGTAGTTGCACATCATCCGGGAGCCGGAGGCGATCTCAAAAAGGTCGAGGATCAGCTCCCGCTCCTCGATCGCGTAGAGGGCGGGGGTGAAGAAGGCCCCCAGGTCGTTCAACAGGAACCCGATCGCCCAGAAATGGTTCACGATCCGGGTCAGCTCCGCCATGATCACCCGGATGTATTCGGCACGCTCGGTGGGTTTGACCCCCAGCATCTTCTCCACGGCGAGCGCGTAGGCGAGGTTGTTCGACATCGAGCAAAGGTAATCGAGCCGGTCGGTGTAGGGGAAGTTCATCAGGTACGTGTTCCGTTCGCCGATCTTCTCGTGGTTGCGGTGCATATACCCCATCACCGGCTCGAGGGCGACGATCCTCTCCCCATCCACGATGATCTTCATCCGGAAGACGCCGTGGGTGGAGGGATGCTGGGGACCCAGGTTCACCACCAGGGTGTCGGTCTTCAGCCGGTCCAGCGACTGGGAGGTGACCGGCCTCCACTCCTCCTCGGCCGGCCTCCGGGCGTCCGGGTCGAACCCCGCGGGGTACTGGACGTTGTCCGAGAAAGGGACCCTCTCCTCGGCCCGCTGGTGATGCCCTTCCTTCCAGCGGCTGGCAAAGATCTTCCCCGCCCCCTCGTAATACGGCTCCAGATAATCCCTCCGCATCGGGTGGCCCTCGAACCCTTCCCACATGAGGATCCGCTTCAGGTGGGGGTGCCCCTCAAAACGGACGCCGTAGAGGTCCCAGACCTCCCGTTCCTGGAAATCGGCCCCGGGCCAGACGGAAGTCAAGGAAGGGACCCTCGGATCCTTCTTGTCGGCCCTGACCTTGAGGGTGACGGCGGGGCCCGGAATCTGAGTGGAATAGAGGTGGCTGACCACCTCGTAGCAGTCCTGGTAATCGGCGCAGGTGAGGTTGGAGAGGTAGTCGAGCTTCAGGTCCGGCTGGAACTTCAGGTATTGGCCCACCTTCTCCAGGGCGGGGGGCTCGATGAGGAGGGCCTCGCCGCAAGGAACGGCCGCCTCTTTGGCCAGGGCCTGGTTGATCCGCCGGCTTAAAGTCAGGGCCCTGGGCCGCGCCCCGTCGGCCTCGGTGGGGGTCTTCTTCGGCGCGGCAATCATCGCGGGGGGGGCGGAGGGCTTGGCCAGGGCCTCGGGCTTCGAGCAGATCCCCTTGATTTCATCCTTCCGCCGGAGGTCGAGAAGGTCCGCGGAAAGCTCCGGGACCGGAACCTCTTCAGCCGCCCCTTTCCGGTACCACCTCACCTTGGAAATCGACTCACCCGTGATCTTCTTCTGAAGAGTGATGAGCGCGTGGAGGAGGGCCTGGGGGGTTGGAGGACAGCCGGGGATGTAGACATCCACGGGAAGGAACTTGTCGATCCCGGAGACGACGTTGTACCCCTCCTTGAAGGGCCCGCCGCCGGAGGCGCAGGCCCCCATGGAGATCAGGTACTTGGGCTCCGGCATCTGGTTGTACAGCCGGACGATCATCGGCACCATCTTCTTCGTGACGGTCCCGGAGACGATCATGAGGTCCGCCTGCCGGGGGGAGGCGCGGAAGAGCTCCGCGCCGAAGCGGGCGATGTCGAAGCGGCTGGCGGCCGTCGCGATCATCTCGATGGCGCAGCAGGCCAGCCCAAACTGGAGCGGCCAAAGGGAGTTCCGCCGGCCCCAGTTGTACACCGGGTTGATCAGACGGAGAAACTGGTCCCAGGAAGTCACCAGGACATGCCGGCGAACTTCCTCCTCGAGGACCTGCTCCTCGGAGGGACGATACAGGACGTTGGGGTCGGCCATTCCTATGGGTCATCCCCGCGCATGCGGGGATCTGATCCTCGCTTGCGCGAGGATGCCTTCGTCACCGAATCGCCCCGAGGATTTCCTGATTGTTCCTCGGCACCTTGATCTCCTGGACCTTCTTGAACGTCACCTTGCCTGAGCGGTCCACCACCACCGTGGCCCGCTTCGAGCAGTTCAGATCCGGGAAGTACAGCCCATACTTCTTGGAGCACTCCCGCTTCAAGTCGCTCAAAAGGGAATGCTTCAAGCCCAGCTTCTCTCGCCAGGCCTTGTGCGAGAAGTGGGAGTCGCAGCTCACCCCGAAGACCACCGTCTCTTTTCCCTCAAACTGGGCGAGGTCCTGGGTGAGGGCGCAATTCTCATTCGTGCAGACCGGACTCCAGTCAAACGGATAAAAGGCCAACACCACGTTTTTCTTATCCCGAAAACTCGAAAGGGAGACCTCCTGCCCTTCCTCGTTCTTCAGGGTAAAATCCGGGGCAACATCCCCTACCTCCACTTCCTTTGCCACCAGCGTCTCTGCCACTTTGGGGCCTCCTTTTTTCGGATAGTGAATCAGCCGGGTCATGACCTTGCCTTTCACCAGATGCTGCCGAACAATCACCGAGGCATCCCGAACGGTAAACCGGGAGTACCAGACTCCCTCAGGCTCGATGTAAAGATTGGGCGCCAGATTGCACAGACCGAAACAGCCCCTTTCGATCACCTCCACCTGCCCTTGGAGTTTCGCCCGCACGATGGCGCGGTTCAAGGCCTCAAGAAAGGACCGGGATCCTTTGCGGGGGCAGGTCAGGCCACCGACATCCACATAGATGCGGCGCATCATCTTTATTGTAACCGATTCAGGGAGGCCTGCAACGAATTACGGAGATTACACGGAGAAACGGTCGCCGATCAATTGGCGGACATCTTCAACGTTGAGGCCTCGAACGCCATGATAGGGCGCAGCATCAAACAGGATCGGGGACGCCAGAGGCTTTCCGTTCAGTTGAGAGGTTTGCCGCCACCATTGACCCAGAAGATCAAACAACACCGCTTCCAACATAGCCAGAGGAATCGGCTGTCCAGGGCGAACATAGACAACATCCGAAAAAGGCGTACCCAGCCAAGCACCAGGCCAATCGGCCCGAATGATCAAGAGCTCGTATCCAGCAGCTTCCAGCTCTTTCCTTCTACGATCCAACTCTCCTGGCCGATCCGGAAGAATGTCAATCTGGAGGTATGGATAAGCCGTGAGCTTTCCGAGTTGCTTGGCCGCAGACTCCAGTTCAAAAGAAGCTCCCTTCGATACCCACGATGGATCAACCAATTCAGGATCGATAAAGAGGGCCAGCTTTTTCCTTGAGTCGATCATCGCCTTGACCGCTGGAATCGCTTGGTCCAGAAGATCCGCCAACTTTTCCTTCGGCCCCTCCAGCCCGGCGGCTTTTTTGTAATCGGCACCTGGATCGACGTCGGCCCTTCTAAGGGCATCGGCCCATGAGCTCAAGCCTCTTACTCGATGATACCCGACCGCGGCCCATGCGCCTCTAAGGGCATTGCTGATTCGGCCTCTTCGATTCTTCTTCAGGTCACCTGCATAAAGATGATAAATGCGCTTGCCCTGTTGTCGGTTCTTTTCATCCGCCAGCTGGATGACGGCAATCACCCCGGTATCGGTCCAGCGCTGGTTACCGACCTTGAATGATTCTTCAAATATCCGCCTGACCGCTTCTTCCGATTTCTCTGCCTCTGCTCTCTTCACCCTCAAAAATACTTTTTTCCAAAGTTCATTTGGATCTTTATATTGATCGGCTGATTCTCGTAGAAAAGCTTCGAAGGCCCCTTGGCCCCAAACCTTTTTCCCGCCAACAGCGGAGCCGAAGACTTCCTCGTAATAAGCCCGCAAAACCCTCAATACCTCTGCCGGGTTGAGTCTCTTTCCCAAAATAAACTGCTTCTCCATGCGCAGGGCTTCCGCTTCCACCGTTGTCTCCAGCCCGGCGGCGGTGGGGCGGATAAGGAGGGCATCGCCCAGCACACCGGGGGCCCAGAGAGCGCCTCTTCTTAGCTCAATCTTCCTTGCCCGGTAAACGCTGGGGTCGATCGCGTGAAGTGCCCGAAGGAGATAGCGTGCTGCCGCCACCGGATCGTTCCGAAACTCGGAAACCGGGACGTAATAAAGGAAGCGGGCGTTGTACGGCTCGGAATTCAGGCGGTAAAATCCGACGGCCTTCACCCCCTTCTGCCCTCTCACCCAAGCAAAGAAAGGGCGGCCTGTACGAAGAACCAAGGGGAGGTTGTTGTCCATAAGCAAAAGCTCTTCAAGGGGACGTACTTCCTTCAGCTCATAGGCTGAACGCAGGACGACCTTTTTATCCTCTGGCCACGGCTGGATGGCCGGGGGGAGAAGCCAGATCCCGTTGCCGGCTAACTCCACCCGCAACAGATCATCCCGGGCGACGTTGCGTATCGCTTCCAGCTTTGTCTCTTCATTATCGAGGCCGGTCTTTCGACCCAGGACGGTAGGATCATCGCTAAAGTTGTCTTGACGATAACGCAGGAAGTTGCTGCCTCCGTTGATATATTGATTCACCCGCTCCCGTGCCTGACCCACCGTCAGATTCTCCTCCAAGCCGGCGGGCTCGAAGATCTGGAGGATCGCCGGAAGATGCCGCTGCAGATCAGCGGAAGTTCCGCTCTGAAGAATCTTCACAACCGCTTGATGCCGAGCAACGCTTTTCCTCCAGAACTGGTCGCCGGGTTCCGTCTGCTCTCTTGGATGCACGAAGGGCCCCCAGGGCTCGGGCAAGAGGGGGCTCTCCACGAACGTCGCGACACCTGTGACCCTTGAGGGATCCTTAGGAATCTCATCCCAAAAGCCCTCCGGCCTGGTCCGCACGGTCAACTGCCCACCCAGCACAGAGGTCTCAAGGAGCTGAACCGCCGGCGTCTCCTCCAGCCCGGCGGCGATTTGACCCTTCAAGCGGTCATTTTCTGACGTCGGGCGCAGGGCTGGGCCGCCGCAGTCTTTCTCCTCTTCGGCGGACCAGGGGAGCCGCACGCCGACGACAGGAGGAAAAGCGAGGCCGTCTGGCTGAGCGACAGCGCGGCGGGTGGCCGACCCTTCGGCCACTTGGGAAGTGGCCGAAGGGCGCATGGCGGGTGGAGGTATAGCGAGGGCCAGGCAGAGGAAAAGCGC
>JACPXR010000036.1 GCA_016196465.1 Candidatus Omnitrophota bacterium
AGGGGTGTCTCTTCAATCCGGTCCCACCGAATGAGAAGCTTCAACAACTCCCTCGTCTCGGGTGAAACATCCTCGGACCAGAGGCGATCCAAGAGCTGCTGTTTATCCTCCGGAGAAATTTCCGGAGAACCCAAAAACCGCTGAAGATCCTTCGACTCGGCGTAGGCCTTGGCGATCACCTTCAGTTCCTCCACGCCGGCCTCGAGCCGATGGGAGGAGGTGAGCGTATTCACAAACGCCTCGGCGTATCGCCGGGCAGCAGCTCGATCCATCAGCGTCCCTCGATCCCGTTGATCTCCTGGATGAAACCCTCGATCAACCGCCGGTCGGTCTCTTCATCCAGGTGCTGCCGTAAAACCTTGTGGGTGAGCCCAATGGCCAAGTCCACCACCTGCTCCTTAAGCTCCTGCGTGGCCTTGGCCACCTCGTTGGCCACCGCCTCCTTGGCCTTCTCGAGGGTATCCCGGGAGTGCTGTCGGGCATCCTCTTCGATTTCCATGGCGATGCGCCGGCCCTCCAGGATGGAGGCCTGAATCTTGGCCCGGGACTCTTCCTCTATTTTTGCCAGATTTTCCTGATATTCTTCTCTGAGTTTCGCAAGTTCTTTCTTCGTTTCTTCTATCGAACGAAACTCCTCGGAAATTTTTTGGGCTCTATCTTCTAAAACACCAAGGATCGCTCCCCACGCAAATTTCCTGAGAATGGCCAGCAGAATCAGGAAGCCAATGGCATGAACGAGTATTTGTATGGGATCAAGAACCATCGATTCTTTAATGGACTCTGCCTTGCAGAATGAAAACAGTCACAAGCGCGTAGATCGTCAGGGCCTCGATGAAGGCGCATCCGATCACCATCCCGGTCTGAATCTTCGCCGCCGCCTCCGGCTGGCGGGCCATCGCCTCCATGGCGGCCGAGACCACCTTGCCCAGCGCCGTCGCCGAAGCGGCCGCGGCGAGGGCCAACCCGAACGGGAGAGCGAATCCTAAAACGACGTGTCCTTCCATGAATCCTTCCTCCTTTTTAAGCGTGCTCCTCCCCGTGGGGGAGCATCATGCTGATAAAGACAGCACTCAACGTGGAAAAGACGAGGGCCTGCGCGGTCCCCAGGATCAGGCCCAGCCCCATCGCCATGAGCTGCAGGATCAGGCCGAAGGGGCCGAAGCCCACGGCCACGGCGAGGAAGGCGTCCTCGCCGGTGATGTTGAATCCCAACCGCATCGCCAGGGAGAGGGGCTTCACCAGCTCCCCGAGCAGATGGACCGGAAGAATGAAGATGAGGCCGATCGCGAACATCATGAGGTCCTTCGGAGACTCCATCATGTGGGCGAGGTAACCTTTCAGGCCGAAGGAGCGGATCCCGGTGAACTGGATATAGAGGAAGACGCAGAGGGCGAGCCCAAAGGTCGTGTTGAGGTTCGCCGTGGGGGACTTGAAACCCGGAATCAGCCCCGCGAGGTTCATCGCCCAGATGTAAAGGAAGAGGGTGCCGATGAAGGGGGCGAAGCGCTTGGCGTGGGGGCCCATGATCCCCTCGATGAAGCTGTTTAAGCCCTGGACGAGAAGCTCAACGGCGTTCTGCCATCCGGTGGGGACCTGCCTGGGGCGGCGGCTGGCTGTCCAGGCGATGAGGCAGAGCCCCATCGCCACGATCCCGGCGAAGACCAGGTCCTCGTAGCGGTGGAGCCACTGGCCGATCGGATTACCCTCCCCCAAGCCCTGGGCGATCCAGGCGACCCAGTTGGCGATGTGGGGGGTTCCGGTCCCGCCGCCGTGCCCCGTCTCAGACATGGGCGTCCCTCCAGGCCGCCGCCCCCAGCGCCAGGACGAATCCGGCGACAAAGGCAAGCGGAGAGACCCATTTCGAGAGGAGGAGAGCGATCACCGCCGGATAGAAAAGCCCGAATTTAAGGAGGAGAAACCCCACCAGCTTGCCCTTCTTCATCTTCTCCCGACTCAGGAGGGCGGCCAGGCGCCTGAGGATCCAGAGGTTGATCCCGCTTAAGGCCGCGCCCGCGCCGAAGCCCAACACCATGGGAGGATTAAGGGTCATCGTTCTTTGAAGAGCTCTTGTTTTCCTGTGCCCGCTGAATCAAGCGGATCGTCTCCACGACACCCGCCACGAGCCCGGCCAAAACAAAGAAGAAAACCCCCCACGGATCTGACGAGAATCGGCGATCCAAGAATCGTCCGATGAGAAACCCGAGCGTCGGTCCTCCCGCCAGGACCATGGGAATGGAGGTGAAAACCCCAATTTTAACCCAAGTTCCCTGCCGGTTCAAGGGATCCAGGGCAGATCTCCGGCTTTAAGCGGCAGGGGCAGAGAATCGGCCGCCAGCGACAGCCACGGCCCCGGAAGAAGACCCGCCACCAAGAGAGCCGCGGCGGAAAATCCCACCGTCAGGGCCAGCGCGCGGGAACGGGGCAGGCGCCCGCCCGCGGCCGGTGAACTCTCCAGGTACATCGCCTTGATCACCTTGGCATAGTAAAAAACAGAGATGACGCTGTTGGCCGCCGCGACCAGCGCCAGGGGGGCCTGGTTCGCCTTCAGGGCGGCCCCGAAGATCCAGAGCTTGGCGAAAAACCCGGCCAGAGGAGGAATCCCGGCCAGCGACAGAAGGGCCATCGCCATGGCGAAGGCGAGAAACGGCTCGCGCCGGCTCAAACCGGCGAAGGCCCCCAGATCCTGCCTCCCCTCGGCATTCTCCACGGCGATGACCCCGGCGAAAACGCAGAGGTTCATCAACAGATAGGCCAGCCCGTAATACATCATCGCGGACAGCCCCAGGGGGGTGGCCACCGCGAGCCCGACCGCCATCGTGCCGGCGTGGGCGATGGAGGAGTAGGCCAAAAGGCGCTTGAGGTTCGACTGAGTGAGCGCGGCCACGTTGCCCACGGTCATCGTGACCACGGAAACCCACCACAAGATCCCCGTCCAAACCGGCACCGCGGGAGAAAACCCGGTGAGGAAAACCCTTGCCAGCACCGCGAAGCCGGCCAGCTTCGGGACCACCGACAGGAAGGCGGTCACCGGAGTGGCCGCCCCTTCATAGGCGTCCGGCGCCCACATGTGAAAAGGAACGAGGGCCACTTTAAAAGCCAGTCCGGCCACAAGAAGAAGGATCGCGACCCCGCTCAAGAAAGGGGCCTCCTGCATCACCTTGGGAAAAGCCATGGAAAGAAACGAAATATCCATCATCCCGGTGAGCCCGTAGATGAGGGAAATCCCGTAGAGCATCATCCCGGTGGCCAGCGACCCGAAGAGGAAATACTTCAAGCCCCCTTCGATGGAGAGGGATTCCTTCTTGAAGAACCCGACGAGGGCGTAGGAGAGGATCGACAAAAGCTCGAGCCCCACGTAAACGAGGGCCAGATGCTGGGCCCCCGTCAGGACCATCGACCCGGCCGCGGCGAAAAGGAGCAGGGCGTAGAGTTCCCTTCTCTCCCGGAACGCCCCCTTGGAAAACCCCGCCGCGCACAAGAGCACGAGGGCCGTCGAGAGCAGGATCAAAAGCTGGAAAAAGGCCCCGAACCGGTCCCAGAGATAGGTCCCGTAGAAAAGGGCGTGCTGGGTGGGATGGTCAATGAGGTTCACCAATTTCAGATCAAAGGCGGCCGCCAGGAAAAAGAGGGTGAGCCAGGAAAGGAGCCGGGGGGAGCGGACCGGGTAAAGAAGAAGGAGCAGCAGCCCCCCCGCCGTCAGAACGATCTCGGGAAGAAGATAACTCCAATCGGCGGTGAAAGTGGTGACCGCTACCACCCGGCGGCCCCCCCGAGGCGCGAAAGAAGGGCTGACAGGGCCGGCGTCTGAAGGGCCAGGATCGTCTTGGGCCAGAGGCCGATCCAGAGGATGAAAGCCATCAAGGGGGCGAGGGTCAAGATCTCCCGGCGGGTGATATCAGGCAGGGAGCTCCACTTGGGGTTCAAGGGCCCGAGGAGGATCCTCTGCAAAAGAAGCAGGAAGTAGGCCGCCCCCAGGACCAGCCCGAGGACACAGAGGGAGGTGATCGCCGGGTGGGCGCGGTAAGAACCCAAAAGGGCGAGAAACTCCCCGACAAACCCGCTCAGGCCCGGCAGCCCCAAGCTCGCCAGGGAGAAGAAAGTGAGGATCCCGGCGTAGACCGGGACCTTCGAGCCCAGCCCCCCGAAAGCGGAAAGATCCCGGCTGTGGGTCCGGTCGTAGAGAACCCCCACGAGGAGGAACATCCCCCCTGTGATCATGCCGTGGTTGAACATCTCGAGGGCCGCCCCGTTGAAGCCGGTGAGGGTCAGCCCGCTTAACCCCAGCAGAACAAAGCCCATGTGGCTCACCGAGGAGTAGGCGACGAGCTTCTTGAAGTCGGACTGGGCCATGGCGACGAGCGCCCCGTAGAGGATGTTGATGAGCCCCAACACCGCGAAGAGGATGCTGAAGCTCTTCGCCGTCTCCGGCAGAAGCGGAAAGGAGATCCTCAAGAAACCGTACCCTCCCATCTTCAGGAGGACCCCGGCCAGCAAAACGCTGATCGGGGTGGGGGCCTCCACGTGGGCATCCGGCAGCCAGGTGTGAAACGGAAAGATCGGCACCTTGATGGCGAAGGCGAGGAAAAACCCGAGGAAGACCCACCCCTGGGCCGCCGGAGAGATCGGAATCCCCTGCCGGATCAACTCCGGAATGGAGAAGGTGTGCGGCGAGGAGTTCAGATAGCAGGTGAGGATCGACAGGAGCATGAAGACCGAGCCGGCGAGCGTGTAGAGGAAGAACTTGATCGCCGCGTACTCCCTCCGGGGGCCTCCCCAGATGCCGATCAGGAAATACGTCGGAACCAGGACCACCTCCCAGAAGACGTAGAAGAGGAAGAGGTCCAGGGCGAGGAAGGTCCCCAGCATCCCGGTTTCGAGCAAAAGATACAAAAAGAAATATTCCTTGAGCCGCTGGCCGATGGAGAAAGAGGCGATCACCGCCACAAAAGACAAAAGGGCCGTCAAGAAAACAAGCGGCAAACTGATTCCATCTATCCCTA
>JACPXR010000010.1 GCA_016196465.1 Candidatus Omnitrophota bacterium
CAACGGAAAGGAGATCCGGAGCGGGATCCCGCTGGGGACCATTCTTTGGGACCAGGAAACCGGGGATCGGATCCGGGAGATCTTGGCCGCCGGGGATGAGGTGGTGGTGGCGCAGGGCGGGGCCGGCGGGGTCGGCAACGCCCACAAGGAAAAATCCAAATTCCCCAAGGGGCGCCAGACGGAGCGTCAGCGGTTTGACGTCGCGCGCCTGGAGGGCAAGCCGGGAGAGGAGCGCAGGATTCGGCTGGAGTTGAAGCTCGTGGCCGACGTGGGCTTGATCGGCATGCCCAACGCCGGTAAATCCACCCTGATTTCAAAAATTTCCGGGGCCAGGCCCAAGGTGGCCCCTTTTCCTTTTACGACGATCCACCCCGTGCTGGGGGCGGTCCAGCTTCCCTCGGGGATTCCCCTGGTTGCGGTGGATGTTCCGGGCCTCATCGAAGGGGCCCACCGGGGCCGGGGGCTGGGTCTTGAGTTCCTGCGGCACATCGAACGGACGAAGCTCCTCGTGCACTTGATCGACATGGCGGGGGTGGACGGCCGCGATCCGGCGGAGGATTACCTTTCGCTGAACCGGGAGCTTGCCGCCTACAACTTGGCGGTGGCCGGCAAGCCTCAGATCGTGGCCGCCAACAAGATGGATCTGGAGGAGGCGAAGAAGAATCTCGCCTCTTTCCGAAAGAAGGTGAAGAGGCCGGTCGTGCCGATCTGCGCCATGACCGGAAAAGGAGTGCCGGAGTTGTTGAAGAGGATCTCCAAAGAGCTGAAGGCGTTTACAAACGGATGAGCGGCTCCTTGAATCCGGTGGAGAACGCCCGGAAGGCGAAACGGATCGTCGTCAAGGTGGGGACTTCCGTCCTCGCCCGGGAGGGCAAAGTTTCCAGGCACCGCGTGGAGGAGGTCGCCTCCGACGTGGGGGCGCTCTGGGACCGCGGCAAGGAGGTGATCCTGGTCACCTCAGGGGCCATCGGCGTCGGGATGGGGGTGCTGGGCCTGAAGGCTCGTCCGGCCGAGCTGGAGAAGCTCCAGGCGGCCGCCGCGATCGGTCAGGGGGTCCTCATGCAGTGGTACACCACCCGGTTTGAACATCTGGGGCGGCACGCCGCCCAGGTTCTCCTCACCCGGGGCGACCTCGAGGAAGAGCGGCGCCGCCGGAACATCAAGGCGACCCTCTCCACCCTGCTTTCTTCAGGGATCGTCCCGATCGTCAACGAAAACGACACCGTTTCGGTGGAGGAGATCCGGTACGGCGACAACGACGTCCTTTCGGCCGATGTGGCCGCGCTGATGGAAGCGAATCTGCTGTTGATTTTAAGCGTGAAACAGGGCGGCTCCCGGGAGCTCTCCACCGGCGGGATGAAAAGTAAGGAGGAGGCGGCCAAGATCGTCAAGAAACGGGGGATCCAAGTGGTTCTGGCGGATTCTGGCGGCCCGATCGTTCTCAAGGAGCTGATTCTGGGAAAGGGAGAGCTGGAGAGGACCTTGTTCCTATGACCTCTTTATCGGATCAGGTCCGTCAATTGGCCCGCAGGGCCAAGAGCGCCTCGGAAATCCTGGCGGGGGTTCCTGCCCCTGTGAAGAACCGGGCCCTCCGGGCGATGGCGGATGAGCTGGAGAAGTCCGAGCCGGCGGTCTTGCGGGAAAACGAAAAGGACCTCCGGGCCGCCCGCGCCCGAGGGATCGGCGGGGCCTTGCTGGACCGGCTCGCCCTGAACCCCCAGCGCCTCGCCGAGATGAGTCGGGGCCTGCGGGAGGTGGCGAAGCTTCCCGACCCGGTCGGAGAGCTGATCAAGGCATGGAGACGCCCCAATGGCCTTGAGATCAGGAAGGTCCGCGTTCCCATCGGCGTCATCGGGATCGTCTACGAGGCCCGCCCCAACGTCACCGCCGACTGCGCGGGGCTGTGCCTGAAGGCCGGCAACAGCGTGATCCTCCGGGGCGGTTCCGAGGCGATCCATTCCAACCGGATGATCTTCCGGTGCCTGGAGAGGGCGGCCCTCCGGCAGAATCTCCCCAGGGGCTCGGTGAACATGATCTCGCAGACCGACCGGAGAGGGGTGGAGATTCTTTTGTCCCAGGTGGGTCTCGTCGACCTCGTCATCCCCCGGGGCGGGGAGGGGTTGATCCGTCAGGTGGTGGAGAAGGCCAAGGTCCCCGTGATCAAGCAGTACAAGGGGATCTGCCATACCTTTGTGGATGAGGGGGCGGACCTGAAGATGGCCGAGAGGATCTGTTTCAACGCCAAGGTTCAGCGGCCCGGAGTCTGCAACGCCATGGAGACCCTCCTCGTTCACCGGAAGGCCGCCCCGGAATTCCTTCCCCGCATGGCCAGGCGCTACCTCGAAGCGGGGGTTGAGCTGAGGGGGGATCGGAGGACCCGTCGGGTCCTCAAGGGCTTTCCGGTGAAGGCGGCCAGGGAGCTCGATTGGGCGACGGAATACCTGGACCTGATTCTCTCGGTCCGGGTGGTCGATTCCTTGAAAGAGGCGATCGATCACATTCGGCGCTACGGCTCCGGCCACTCCGAGGCCATCGTGACCCGTTCCAAGACCCGCGCCGATCAATTCTTGAAGAACGTGGACTCGGCGTGCGTTTATCTGAACGCCTCCACCCGGTTCACCGACGGGGGTCAATTCGGTCTGGGGGCCGAGATCGGCGTCTCCACGGACAAGCTCCATGCCCGGGGCCCTATGGGCCTTCAGGAGCTGACGACGTACAAGTACATCGTGACCGGCCACGGCCAAGTGCGAAAATAGCCTCGATGAAAATAGGGATCTTCGGCGGAACCTTCAACCCCGTCCACCTGGGGCACCTCCTCCTTGCCGAGGGGGCCCGGGAGCGCCTGAAGCTGGACCTCGTTCTATGGGTGCCGGCCCGCCTGCCTCCCCACAAATCGGTTTCCGGGGAAGTTTCATCGGAGGAGCGCTGCCGGATGGTGGAGCTGGCGATCGAAGGGCATCCGGCCTTCCGGCTTTCCCGGGTGGAGCTCAACCGGACCGGCCCTTCCTACGCGATCGACACCATCCGGGAGCTTCAATCTCAGTTCCCCGGCAAAAAAACAGAATGGGTTTTCCTGGTCGGCTCGGACACCGCCAGGGAGCTTCCTACCTGGAAGCAGATTGGGGAGCTGATGACCCTGATCCAGTTCGCGGCGGTCCCCCGCCCAAGGGGGGGGACGTTTCGCCCCCACCTCTCGCGCCTGCCGGAGAGGCGGAGAATCTCCGCTTTGCCCGCGGCGGTCGAGGAGATTCCCGTCAAGACTCCCGACATCTCCTCCTCCGAGATCCGCCAGCGCCTCCGGGAGGGCCGCTCCATCCGCTACTGGGTCCCTGAGGCGGTCCGGCTCCATATAGAGGAAGGAGATCTCTACCGGTGAGCCCCTGGGAGCTCTTTTTGATCTTCTTCTTTCTGGGGGTTTCGGCTTTTCTTTCTTTGTCGGAGATTTCCCTCATTGGAATCTCCAAGATCCGCCTGCGCCACATGGTCGACCGGGGGGTTCCCGGCGCGAAGCTGGTGCAGCAGCTCGTCACCCAGATCGATCAGGTGATCACGACGATCCTCGTCTTCAGCAACTTCTTCAACGCCGCCTTGACAAGTCTCATCACGGCCGCCTGCGTCGTCTGGTTCGGAGAGGGGGCAGGGGTGGCGGTCGCTTCCGTGGCGGCGGGGGGAATGATCCTCCTTTTGACCGACATTCTCCCCAAGGTGTACGCGGCCCGCTATGCCGATTCTGTCTCGCTGCGCGTCGCCCCCCCCATGGGGTGGCTGGTGCGGGCGTTTCAGCCGGTCAGCCGCTTTGTGACGGGTTTCACCCACCGGATCTTGAGCATGTTCGGCGTTCCGATCACTTCCCGCTCGCCGCTCATCACCGAGGAGGAGCTGAAGCTCATGATCCAGGTCGGGAAGGAAGAGGGGGTGCTGGGGGAGGAGGAGCGGATGATGCTCCACCGAATCTTCGAGTTCGGGGACTTGCGGGTCAAGGATGTCATGGTTCCCCGCGACCAGATGGTGATGGTCCCGGAGGGTTCGACGCATGACGAGGTCCTCACCGTGATCACCGAACAGGGCCATTCCAGAATCCCCGTGTACCGGGACTCCCCGGAGCGGATCATCGGGATTCTCCACGCCCAGGAGCTGCTCCACATCTGGAGGGAGGGGTGGTTGATCGTCCTCCAGGACCTTTTGCATCCCCCTTTTGAGGTGGCGCCGGATCTCCGGGTGAGGGAGCTCCTCCTGGAGTTTCAACGCCGCCGGGTCCAGATCGCCATCGTTGTGGATCAGGAGAAGCGGGCCCTGGGCCTCATCACCCTGGAAGATTTGGTGGAGGAGATCGTGGGGGAAATCCATTGAGGGGACGGGGTTGACACCCCGCGGATGCCGTGATACATTTCGTGGGAGACAAAAGGAGGGACTGCACTCATGGAAGCCTATTGCGTGAAATGTAAGGCCTAGAAGGAAATGCAGGACGCCCAGAAAGTCACGATGAAGAACGGGCGCCCTGCCATGAAAGGAAAGTGCCCGGACTGCGGAACGGGACTTTACCGGATCCTCAAGCCATAGCGCTGTCCCCAACCAGTCGGCAGGTCGCCCTCTCGATGGCCCGTTCCGCCTTGGGGGCCAAGGCGGAAGAGGTCATCATCCTAGACTTAAGGAAACTCTCCGCCAGCTTCGACTTTTTCGTCCTGGCCAGCGGCTCTTCGGCCACCCGGATCCAGGCGATCGCCGACGACATTCATGAAGAACTGCGACGTGACCGGGTTTTAAGAAAACACCTCGAGGGTCCCCGTGATGGTGGATGGGTTCTCCTGGATTACGGTCCCGTCGTCGCCCACATCTTTTCCCCCCAGATGCGCGAGTTTTACGCCCTGGAGCGGCTTTGGGGGGATGCGCCGCGCGTTTCCATTCCGAAATCCAATCGAAAGGCTTGACCCCCTTTGATCGTTTCTGCCGCGGTGCTTGAATCCCGCCTGCGGGATCTGATCCGGCAGGCGGTCGAAGAAGAGGGCCCGGGCGGGATTCCTCCGCTGGAGGTTCCCCGGATCCGTTCGCACGGGGATTTGAGCACCTCGGTCGCGTTGCAGCTGGCTTCCAGGAAGAAAGTTCCTCCCCAGTCCCTGGCGCAGACGGTCCTAGAGCGCCTGGAAAAGCTCCTCAAGGCCTCCCCCCTGCAGACGGCGATTGAGCGGATCGAGGTCAAACCCCCCGGCTTCATCAACTTCTTTCTGGCCCCCTCCTTCCTCTATACCGTTCTGGAGGAGGTCCTCCAGCACGGCTCCCGGTACGGCCGGTCCTCTCTGGGGCAGGGGAAAAAGGGGATGGTGGAGTTTGTCAGCGCCAACCCCACCGGTCCCCTCTCTGTGGCCCACGGGCGGCAGGCGGCGGTGGGAGACGCCCTGGCGAACCTCCTCGCCTTCGCCGGCTACAAGGTTTCCAGAGAATATTACCTGAACGACGAGGGGACCCAGATCGACCTGCTGGGAGAGTCGATCTTGGCCCGAGCCAGGGAGACCTTGGGGTTGCCGGGGCAGTTTCCGGAGAACGGCTACAAAGGGGAATACGTCAAAGAGCTCGGAAAGGTTTTCGCGGAGCGTCTTCCAATCCGTGAAATGAAGCACCCGCATGAGGAAAAATATTGGCTGACAGAGGCAAGAAAGTTTGGAGCAAATCGGCTTACCGAGGTCATTTTCAAAGAATTGGAAGGTTTTGGAGTCCGGTTCGACCGGTGGTTTCCCCAGAGTTCCCTGAACCGGTGGGGATACCTTCGGCGGACCCTGAACCTTTTGAAACGCAGGGGATACCTCTACCCTTCGGAAGGGGCCTGGTGGCTGAAGTCCACCCCCTTCGGGGATGACAAGGACCGGGTGGTGGTCCGTTCGGACGGACGGCTCACCTACATCGCCGCCGACATCGCCTACCACCGGAGGAAGTATCAAAGAGGATTCCGGCTCCTCGTCAACCTCTGGGGCCCCGACCACCACGGCTACATCCCCCGCCTGAAGGCGGCCGTCGCGGCGATCGGTTTTCCGCCGGAGACCCTCCAGATCCGGATCGTTCAGCTGTGCACCCTGAAACGGGGCAGCCAGACGATCCCCATGTCCACCCGGGAGGGCCAGTTCATCACCTTGACGCAGGTGATGGAGGAGGTGGGCAGGGACGCGGCCCGCTTCTTCTTTCTTCTGCGCAAGTCGGACGCTCAGCTGGAGTTCGACTTGGAACTGGCCAAGAAGCACTCCCCTGAGAATCCGGTCTATTACATCCAGTACGCCCACGCCAGGATCTCCAGCATCCTCGAGCACGCCAAGAAGGAGGGGGTCTCTCCGGGCTCTTCGGGGTCTGGTCTCGACCGCTTTTCCGTCCTCAAGGCGCCGGAGGAGCTGGCCCTGCTTCGTCTCTTAAGGGAATTTCCGGGGGTCGTCGAACTCTCCGCCCGGGCCCTGGAGCCCTTTGGGGTGGCCGCCTACCTGCAGGAGCTGGCGGAGGGGTTCCACCGTTTCTACGACACCCACCGGGTGGTCAGCGACACCGCCGCCCTGACCTCGGCCCGGTTGGGCCTGGTCAAGGCGGTCCAGACCGTGCTGGGCTCAGGCCTGCGGCTCCTGGGAATTTCCGCGCCCGAAAAGATGTGATTGAGCTCCTCCGGATTTGTCGAGGGCAGCACCTCGACCCCCACGCGACCCTTGCCTCCCTCCTCCATCAGGGCTACCAGCGGGTGGCCAAGGTGAGCGAGCCCGGCGACTGCGCGCTCCGCGGCGGGATCCTTGACCTTTTCCCTGAAGGATTTGAAGCCCCCGTCCGGATCGAGCTGAACCACGAGACGGTCGAATCGATCCAAAGCGTTCATCCCGTGACCGGGGAGCCCTTCCTCCCCCACGAGATGGTGATCGTTCTGCCCGCCGCCCCCCTGCGCCGCCCTCCCCTCAAGGCCAGCGTGGCGCACCTTTTTCTGGGAGAGGAAGCTCCGCTCGATCCCTTTGTGGACATCCATGCCGGGGAGCTGGTTGTCCATGTGACCCACGGGATCGGCCGTTACTTGGGGTTGAAGAAAGTCCGCGTCAAAGACCAGCTGAGGGAGCACGTCGTCCTCGAATACGAAGGGGGGGACCGGCTTTACGTTCCCCTGGGGGAGATCCACCTTCTTCAGAAGTACATCGGCCTGGAAGGCAGGGGACCGAAGCTTTCCCGCCTGGGGACCCGGACCTGGGCCCGGATGAAGGAGCTGGCGAGAAGGGGGGCCGCCTCGATCGCTTTCGAGCTTCTTTCCCTTCAGGCCCGCCGGTTGAGCGCCGCCGGCCACGCCTTCAAGGCGGACACCGACTGGCAGAAGGAACTGGAGGCCTCCTTCCCCTACCGGGAGACCGCCGGGCAGTCCAGGGCGGTTGAGGAGGTGAAGCGGGACATGGAAACTCCCCGCCCGATGGACCGCCTCCTCTGCGGGGACGTGGGCTACGGGAAGACCGAGGTGGCCCTCCGGGCCGCTTTCAAGGCGGTGATGGACGGCCGGCAGGTGGCCCTCCTTTGTCCGACGACGATCCTGGCCGAGCAGCATTTCAGCACCTTCTCAAGCCGGATGAGGGCCTTTCCGGTTTCCGTGGCGATGCTCTCCCGTTTTCAAAGCGAAGGGGAGCAGTCCCGGGTCCTCGAGGGGCTGCGGCAGGGGACGGTGGACATCGCGATCGGGACCCACCGGCTCCTTTCCGGCGACGTCGGTTTTAAAGATCTGGGGCTCGTGATCATCGATGAGGAGCAGCGCTTCGGGGTCCGGCACAAAGAGCGGCTGAAGCGCTTCCGGACCGAGGTGGATGTCCTCACCCTGACGGCCACCCCCATCCCAAGGACCTTGTACCTGGCCCTCATGGGGGCGAGGTCGATGTCGCTCATCGAGACCCCTCCCTTTGAGCGGCTTCCCGTGAAGACCGTTGTTTCCGAGGAGGGTCGGGACCTCATCCGGCAGGCGATTTCAAAGGAGCTCGCCCGCTCGGGACAGATCTTCTGCATCCATCCCTGGATTGAGGGGATTCCGGCCCTTCACCGGAAGATCCGCTCCTGCGCCCCGGAGGCGAGGATCTCTGTGGCCCACGGGCAGATGCCCTCCCGGGCCCTGGAGAAGGCGATGCTCTCCTTCATGCGGCGGGAGGCCGACCTGTTGATTTCGACGGCGATCGTCGAATCGGGGATTGACATTCCCAACGCGAACACCCTGCTGGTTTTCCGCGCGGAATCCTTCGGCCTGGCCGATCTTTACCAGCTGCGGGGAAGGGTGGGCCGATTCACCCGGCAGGCGCATGCCTACTTTTTCACCCCCAAGGGGCTCTTGCCCACTCCGGAGGCACAGAGGCGTTTGAGGGCCCTGGAGGAGTTTTCAAGTCTCGGGGCCGGTTTTCAGATCGCCCTTCAGGACCTGCAGCTTCGGGGAGCGGGGAACCTCTTGGGAATCGAGCAGCATGGGCACGTCATGGCGGTGGGTTTTGACCTGTACTGCCGGCTTCTCAAGAGCGAGATTGAACGGCACAAGAGGATATGATAAAGTGTCTCTCATGAAGCGGAATTTTTGGGCGATTCTCGCGGTGGGATCCACCATCGTCGGATCCGGCGTTCTGACCGGATGCGGCTTAGGGGACAAACCCGCCGCGATCGTCAACGGCCAAGTCATCACCCTGAAGGACATGGAGAATCGGATGAATCGGCTGAACCCCTCCTATCGGGCCGCCCTGGGCAATGACCGGAAGCGGCTTCTGGAGGAGATGGTCATGGAGACGCTCCTCGTGCAGGAGGCCCGGCGCCGGGGCTTGGAGCGGGATCCGGAGGTCGGGAAGCTCTTCAAAGAGGCCAGGCGCCAGATCCTCCTGGGGCGTCTTCTGGAGCGAGCCAGGGCCGAGCAGCCGGCCGACGTCACCGATGAGGAGGTGGCCAAGGTCTACGAGCAGAACAAAAAGAACTTCGTTGAGCCGGAGTCCTTCCGGGCCAGTCACGTCTTGTTGGAAACCGAGGAGGGGGCGAAGAAGGCCCTGGAGCGCTTGAATGCCGGCGAGCCGTTTGCCAAGGTGGCCGAGGAGATGACGATCGATCCCGCCGGCAAGAGCAAGGGCGGCGACATCGGCAACTTCACGAAGGGACAGCTCATTCCGGAGTTTGAGAACGCCTGCGAAAAGCTCAAGCTCGGGGAGCGAAGCGGGATCGTGAAGTCTTCGCTCGGCTACCACGTGATTCTTCTCACCGAACGGAAGACCTCCCGCCAGCGCTCCCTGGAGGAGGTCAAAGAGGTCATCCGGCGTCAGCTGGCCGTCCAGAAACAGCAGAAAGAGCTTGATACTTGGATCCAGGGCCTGCGTGCCAAGGCGCAGATTCGTTATACCAACAATCCTCCCGCTTCCTCCGGCACCACCAGCCCCTAGGGGATTTTAAGATGGTTTTTCTCCTCATTTTTTCCATTCTGATCGGCCCCGCTCTTTTTGGGAGTCCCTGCAGAGTTCTCGCCGAGGAACTGCGGATCGTGGCCGTCGTCAACAACGAGGTGATCACCCAGGCCGAGCTGGACCAAGCCCTGGCCCCCGCCTACCTGCAACTTCAAGCGGTCTATGAACCGGAGGAGCTTGCCCGGAGGGCCAAGGAGATCCGGGAGAAGATTCTTCAGCAGCTCATCGAGGAGAAGCTGATCCTTCAGGAGGCGAAGAACCCCCACCCGGTGGAGGTGGCCAAGGGAAAGATCGGAACCCCCGAACCGATGAGGGCCTCCGAGACGGAAGTGGATGAGATGATCTCCAAAACGGCGGCCAAGTTCGAAAGCCCCGAGGCGTTTGAAGAGGCGATGAGCCAGCAGGGGATTACCCTGGAGGATTTGAGGTTGAGATTCCAGGACCAGATCCTCATTCAGAAGCTCATCACCCGGGAGATCCGTTCCAGGGTCAACATCTCGCCGGCCGAGGTGACCGCCTACTTCGACGCCCACGCGCAGGAGTTTGAGTCTCCTCCGGCGGTCCAGGCGGCGGTGATCCTCATCCGGCCCAAGGAGGATCTGAACGCCGCTTCCGCCAGAGACCTGGCCAACGACCTCGCCAAGCGGATTCAAGGGGGCGAGGATTTCTACGACCTGGCCAAGCGCACCTCCGACGGCCCCAACCCCAAGATGGGAGGCCGGGTCGGCTTCATCGAGAAAGGGAAGTCTCTCCGGGAGGTCGATGAGGCCCTCTTCGCCTTGAAAGCGGGCGAGGTGTCTCCGGTGATCAAGACCCAAGGGGGTTTCTATCTTTTTAAGGCTGAGTCGATCCGGCCGGCCCGCAAGAAGTCCCTTGAGGAAGCGCAAGGGGAGATCCACGACCGCCTCTTCCAGGAGAAAGTCACCGCCCGCTACCGGGAGTGGATCGACCGCCTCAAAAACAGTTCCTACGTCACGATCAAGTAAAGTGCCCCCTCGCCTCTTCATCACCATGGGAGATCCCTCCGGGGTGGGGCCGGAGGTTCTCCTCAAAGCCCTCTCCCGTTTTCGCCCGGAGGCCTCCCTCACGGTGATCGGCGATCGCCGGTGGCTTGAAAGAACCGCCCGCCGCTTTTCCCTGAAAGTTCCCTGGTCCAGGTTTCTCATCCGCCACTTGGCCAGTGTCCCGGCGTCGCTCTCGGCGGGGAAAGTTCAGTCAGGCGCCGGAAGGGCCGCCCATCAGTGTCTGGAAGAGGCCGTGCGTCTGCTTCGGGCAGGGGAGGCGGAGGCTCTCGTGACCGCTCCCGTTTCCAAGGAGGCGATCTGCCGGGCCGGCATCCCCTTTGTGGGGCACACGGAAACTCTCGGCCGGGCCTTTCATGCTCAAACGACGATGATGTTCGTGAGCGGCCCCTTCCGGGTGAGTCTGGTCACGACGCACCTCGCCCTGCGGGATCTGCCCAGAATGCTCACCTCTGAAAGGGTGGTCCGCGCTCTCCAGGCGACTCATCGGGCCCTGGCGAGGGATTTCGGGATTCGCTCCCCACGGATCGGCTTGGCCGCCCTCAATCCCCATGGCGGGGAAGGAGGGCTCTTTGGTCTTGAGGAAAATCGGATTCTCCTGCCGGCCGTTCGGTCCTGCCGCTTCAAGGTTTCCGGCCCCCATCCTGTGGATGTCTTGATGAGAAATGCCATGGAGGGAAAGTACGACGCGGCGGTGGCCCTTTACCACGACCAAGCCTTGATTCCTCTCAAGCTGATCGGCTGGGAGAAGGCGGTCAACGTCACGCTGGGGCTCCCCTTCATCCGCACTTCCCCCGCGCACGGCACCGCCTTCGACATCGCCGGGAAGGGAAAAGCGGACCACCGCTCCATGCTCTCCGCGATCGAGCTGGCCGTCCGGCTCACCCGCCGGAGGATGCGGTGAACGCGCGGGAGATTAAGGGGATCATTCGGCAGTACAACCTGGGGATCTCTCCCCGGCGGATGGGGCAGAACTTCCTCGTCGACCCCAAGGCGCTCACCCGGATCGTGGAAGCGATCGGCCCGACTCCTTCCGACCGCGTTCTGGAGGTGGGGGCCGGTCTGGGGGCCCTCACGCGGGGGCTCCTCGATAGCGGCGCCGCCGTCGTCGCCGTGGAACGGGATCCGAAATTCATCAAAGTCCTCTCCGACCGCTTCAAAGGGGCGAAAGGCCTTCAGATCGTCCACTCCGATATCCTGGCGGTCGATTTGAGCCGCTACGCCGGCGGGGAAGAGAAGAGTCTGCTTTTGGTGGGGAACATTCCTTATTCCATGACGAGCCCGATCCTGGAGTTTCTCCTCCGGCAGAGGAAATGGGTGAAGCGGGCTCTCCTCACCGTCCAGAAGGAGGTGGCCCAGCGAATCATCGCTCATCCCGGCACCAAGGAGTACTCCAGCATCACCCTGCTTGTGCAGGTGGCTTTCAAGCCCTCGATCGCTTTCACCATTCACCCCGGCTGTTTCTATCCCCAGCCGAAGGTGACCTCCGCTGTCCTGCGGCTGGAGGCCCTCTCAACCCCGGTGGTCCCTCCGGAGGAAGAGGAAGGGGTCTTGAAGCTCTCCCGCGCCCTCTTTTCCCACCGGCGAAAGACCCTCCTCAATGCCCTGGTGATGGCCGGAATGGGTTTTGAGAAAGAGGAGGTTTTGGCCTCTCTAAAGAGGGGGGGGGTGGACCCCACAAGGCGTCTGGAAACATTTGATATTAAAGAGGTTACATATTTGAATCAGCTTCTGAGAGGGTGTAAAAGTTAACCTGTATATAAATTTAGTATCTACCTTGAATTGTTAGAGAGGGGCAGGTATACTTAAGGTACAAGATGCGAAAACCCCCGATGAAGAGGGATTTTTTATTCCTAAGAATC
>JACPXR010000037.1 GCA_016196465.1 Candidatus Omnitrophota bacterium
AGCGGCTGATCGACGTCGGCTCCTACCGCGGGATCCGGCACCGCAGGGGGCTTCCCGTGCGGGGACAGAGGACCCACACCAACGCCCGGACCCGAAAGGGTCCCCGGCGGATCATCGGGGTCAAAATCAAGAAGCCGGCCGCTCCGGTTGGGGCGAAGGCTTCTTAAAAAAGAGTTCTTCAAGAAGGAGATTGATGGCGCAACCACAGCCGAAGAAAAAAGGGAGGGTTCACGTGACGAGCGGCTACGCCTACATTCAGGCGACCTTCAACAACACGATCGTCACGATCACCGATAGACAGGGCAACGCCCTCTGCTGGTCCTCGACCGGTGTCGTGGGATTCAGCGGCTCAAAGAAGGCCACCCCCTTCGCCGCCCAGGTAGCGGCGGAGGACGCGGCGAAGAAGGCGTTGGGCCTCGGGGTCAAGGAGGTGGAAGTTTTCGTCAAGGGCCCCGGGTCGGGAAGGGAGTCGGCGATCCGGGCGCTCCAGGCGGCGGGCCTGACGATCACGAAGATCTGCGACATCACCCCGGTTCCCCACAACGGGTGCCGGCCCCCGAAGCGAAGGAGAGTCTAGATGGCCCGCTACCTCGGACCCGCCTGCCGGATCTGCCGCCGCCAGGGGATGAAGCTCTTTTTAAAGGGAACGAAGTGCATGACGGAGAAGTGCCCCTTCAACAAGCGGGGTTTTCCTCCCGGCGACCATGGACAGAACCGGGTGAAGCTTTCCGACTACGGCCTTCAGCTGAGGGAAAAACAGAAGGCGAAAAGGATGTACGGCCTCCTGGAGCGGCAGTTCCGGAAGACCTTCGAGATCGCCTCCCGGTCCAGGGGGGTCACGGGGGAAAAGCTTCTCGAGCTTTTGGAGCGGAGGCTCGACAACGTGATCTTCCGACTCGGATTCGCCACCTCGAGGTCTCAGGCGCGACAGATCGTCCGCCATGGGCACGTGCGGATCGCCGACCGGCGGGTGAACATCCCTTCTTTCTCGGTGAGGCCGGGGCAGTCGATCCGCCTGGTCGGATCGGAGAAGTTCATGCAGTCCGTCCGGCAGGCCCGTGAATTGACCAAGGAACGGCCGCTGCCGGGATGGCTGGACCGCCATCCGGAGGAGTGCCTGGGGACCGTGGTGGGGATTCCGAAGCGCGACGACGTCCAGTTTCCGATTCAGGAACAGCTGATCGTCGAGTTGTACTCGAAGTAAACCCTTTTTAAAGACGAGGAGGTTTTCTCATGGGGATTGCTTGGAAAGATTTCGAGATGCCCTCGAAGGTCGAATGCGACGAAAACAGCTACACGCCCACTTACGGGAAGTTCACCGCGGAGCCCTTCGAGCGGGGGTACGGCACCACCATCGGCAACTCTCTGCGGCGGATCCTCCTGTCGAGCCTCGAGGGGTCGGCGATCACCAGCGTCAAATTTCACGGGGTCCTGCATGAATTCTCCACCCTGCCGGGCGTCGCGGAGGACGTGTCGGAGATCCTCATGAACATCAAACGCCTGGTGCTGAAGTCCCACTCCAGATCTCCGAAGACCCTCTCTCTTTCCATGGAGAAAAAGGGGGTCGTGACGGCCAAGCAGATTGCCGCGGACGAGACGATCGAAGTCCTCAACCCCGAGCTCCACATCGCCACGCTCACCAAGCCGACCAAATTTCATCTGGAGATGGAAGTTGGCATCGGCCGCGGCTATGTGCCGGCGGATCGCAACCGCAAGGAGTCTCAACCCATCGGCGTCATCGCGGTCGATTCTCTTTTCTCGCCGGTCCGGAAAGTGAACTTCAACGTGGAGAGCACCCGGGTGGGCCAGATGACCGACTACGACCGGCTGATTCTGGAGGTCTGGACCAACGGTTCCATGAACCCGAAAGAAGCGCTTCTCTCGGGCGCCCACATTCTCCAGAAGCATCTGGACGTCTTCACCGCTTTTGGCGAACTGCCCGCCGAGGAAGGATCGGCGGAAGAGGAGACCCTGCCGGAGGAGGTGGTGGAGAAGCTCCGGCTTCCGGTGACGGAGCTGGAACTTTCCGTCCGTTCGGCCAACTGCCTCAGGGAGGCGAAGATCAAGACGATCGCCGACCTCGTCCAGAAGACGGAACCTGAAATGCTGAAGTTCAGAAACTTCGGAAAGAAGTCCCTGGCTGAAATTGGGGAGATCCTCAAGGGGATGGATCTTTCCCTGGGGATGAAACTGGACCGCCGGTCGATGAACACGTTGGGCGCCTGATTTCAAGATGCCTCACGCCGTTTTAACCAGAAGGCTCGGCCGTTCCCAAAGCTGGCGCAAGGCGACTGTCCAGAGCCTGGCTCGCGCCCTCTTGAAGCATGAGCGGATCGAGACCACCCTGGCGAGGGCCAAAGAGGCCCAGCGCCTGGCCGAGCGGCTGATCACCCTAGGGAAATCGGGGTCGCTCCCCGCCCGGCGGCGGGCGATTGCCCTCTTGAACGATCCGGACCTCGTGGGGCGGCTTTTTTCGGATCTGGCCCCCCGCTTCCAGACGAGATCCGGCGGCTACACCCGGATTCTCCACCGGGGGTTTCGTTCAGGGGATGGAGCGTCGATGGCGCTTCTGGAGCTTGTGGAGCGGCCGCCGCCCAAAGGGCATGCTGCCGTCCGTCAACCTCAGGCGCCCGCCCCCGAAGGGGCCAAGACTCCCGAGGGAGCCAAGGCCCCCAAGGCTGAGAAGCCCGCTCCGGAGAAACCCAAGGGATTCCTCCAGGGCCTTCGCAAGTTCTTCAAGGACCGTTCCGACCGATAGGGGCGGCCCTCCCTTGAGTTTGGCTTAGAGCTGGCTTCGAAACCTCCCGTGGCCGCGCTTAAGCTTAAATGCAAGCAGGGCAAGGAGCGAGGAGGAGGCGTATCATGAGAGTCAAGATACGGCGA
>JACPXR010000011.1 GCA_016196465.1 Candidatus Omnitrophota bacterium
GACGTTGGCCGACTGCTCCCGGAGCTTTTCGATCTCATTCTTCATGGCCACCACCCACCCGATCACCTGGGCCTCCCTCGCCTTGGTGCCGAGGGTGTTCACCTCCCGCTGAAGCTCCTGGGCCAGGAAATCAACGGTCCGCCCGGCGCTCTCCAGGCGGCCGGAGATGGCCTGGCGCAGGTGGATCAGGTGCGAATCGATCCTGGCCAGCTCTTCGCTGACATCCATCCCCTGCACCAGAGAGGCCGCCTCGGCCGCCACCGCCCCTTGACCGGATTTCCCCATCGTGGCCAATGCCTGGATCCGACGGGCCATCCTTTTCTTCAGCCCCGCCCTTAAGGCCGGCAGGCGCCGCCGGATCTTCCCCGCGAGGCTCTGAAGCGTCCCCAGGAGACGGGTCATCTCTTCAGCCAAATGGGCTCCCTCCTTCCGCCGCATCCTCACCACCTGAGCCAGGGCCTTCGCCAGGGCCCCTTTCAAGGCAGGCCACCAGTCGGCCGGCAGGCGATCCTGCTGGGGCACGGAGATGACCTGCGGAAGCCCCAGGATCATTTCCAGGCTCACCGACCCCGGGAGGCCGAGCTCCCGCTTCAGCCGCTTCAATTGTCCCAGGTACTGCCGGGCCACCGCCGTCTGAAAAGCCGGTCTGGCGCCGGCCCCCTCGACCCTCAGGGCCACCGAGATCCTCGCCCGGCCTCGGCGAAGGGCCCCGGCGGCCATGGCCCGGACCTGCTCTTCAAAGGATTGGAACCCTTCCGGGAGACGGCACTCGACTTCCAGGAATCGATGGTTCAGGGTCTGGATCTCGACCACGGCCCGTCCGACCGAGGGGAGGGAGGCCTCGCCCCGGCCAAACCCTGTCATGCTGGTCAGCATGCGCTGGACGTCTTAGGGGTCGGCAAGGAAAGGCGTTAGGCCCACTGCCGAACTTTCAATTCCTTGATCACTTCCCGCCGAGTCGGGTAAAGCTCGACGATGATCTCGTCCGGCTCAAACCAAAGCTTGATCTCCCGCTCCGCCTCCTCCTCCGAGGAGGAGGCGTGGATCACATTCTCAAACAATCCGCTGGAGCGGATCCGTCCGAAGGATCCCCGGATAGAGGTGGGAGAGGCCTCCTCTGGATTCGTCTCCCCGGCGATCTGCCGCACCTTGGCGATGGCATCCTCTCCCCAATAGATCAGGGCCATCACCTTGCGCCGGTCGTGGAGCTCCCCCTGGAGGTACTGGATCAGCTCCGGGTAAAAGGGCTTATGCTCCAGGTGCATGTAGTGGGCCTCCGCCATCTCCCGTGACACGCGGCTCATCTTCGCCGCCACGATCTCCAGTTTGCTCTCCGAGAGCCGGCTCAGGATATTCCCGGTGAGGGAGCGGACCAGCCCATCCGGTTTGACGAGGACAAGGGTCTGTTGAACCATATAAACCCTCTATTATAGGAAAGAAATATTTCAAGTCAACCGGGCCAACAACCGGTCCAGATCCTTGAGTGAGTAGTAGGCGATCCGGATCCAGCCCCTGGCCCGCCCGTGCGGAATCTCCACCTTCGTCCCCAAGGCCCGCTGGAGCTTCTGCTGGGCCGCGGCCAGATGGGGATCGGCGGTCTCTTTGGCGCGAGGCCGCGAATCGCCGGAGGCCAGCGATTTCACCCACTGCTCCACCCGGCGGACGGAGAGCCCTTCGGCTACAATCCGCTGAGCCAGGGCCACCTGCTCCTTTTCCGACTCCAAGGCCAGCAGGGTACGGGCATGCCCCCAGGTGAGACGGCCCGCGGCCAGTTCCTCCTGTACCGGGCGGCTCAATTTTAGAAGCCGCAAGGTATTGGCCACCGTGGCCCGATCTTTTCCAACGGCCCTGGCAACCTCTTCTTGGGTCAACTCAAATTCCTGGATCAGTCTCTGGTAGCCGAGCGCCTCCTCAATCGAGTTCAGCTCCTCCCTCTGCAGGTTTTCAATGAGGGAAAGCTCCAAGGCCTTCCGGTCCGGAATCTCCTTGACGATAACCGGGGCTTGGCTCTCTCCCAGCAGGCGGAGCGCCCGGAGCCTTCTCTCTCCGGCGATTATCTCATACTTATGAGAACCTGTTCCACTTTGTACTGTTTTTCTAACTAAAAGTGGGTATATTAAACCACTCTCCCGTATAGAATCTGCTAGTTTCTGGATACCTGAATCATCGAGCCGTTTCCGCGGTTGGAATCGACTCGCCTGGATTGATTCCAGCGGTGCCCAATGGATCTCTCCCGGTTGAGGTGGATTCACCTCCTGAACCAGGCCCTGGCTCCTGTGTGGTAGAGGTAGAACCACATTCCCTTCCGGGATCAGGGCCCGAATCCCTTTGCCCAACCCTCGAGTCTCTGGCATCTTCATTCTCCCTTTCCATGTTCAGTTGCTCCGCTAAAGAGCGATACGCTCGTGCTCCGACAGAGGTGGGATCAAATAGAGCGATCGGCAGCCCATGGCTCGGCGCTTCGCTGAGGCGAACCGAGCGGGGGATCACCACATCGTACACCTTGGAGCCGAAGAATTGCCGAACCTCCTGAATCACGTCGTTGGTCAGCTTGGTCCTGAAATCCGCCATCGTCAAAAGAACCCCCTCGATCGAGAGGCGGGGATTGAGGCCCTCCTGGACGAGCCGGACCGTCTCTAAGAGCTGGCTTAACCCTTCCAGGGCATAATATTCACACTGAAGCGGAATCAGGACACTCTCCGCCGCGACCAGGGCGTTGAGCGTCAGAAGGCCGAGAGAAGGGGGACTGTCGACCAGGATCAGGTCATAGGCGTTGCCGGTCAGGGAGTCCAGCGCCTCCTTCAATCTTCCTTCACGCTGAGGCAAGCCGACCAGTTCGACCTCGGCCCCGCTCAAAGAGGGCTGGGAAGGAACCAGGAAAAGATCGGGGACCCTGGTGGGGATGGCGATTGACTCCAGCGGATCCTGCCCCAGAAGGGCTTCGTAGATGGACCCTCTTAGGCCGCTTCTTTCGACCCCAAGGCCCGCCGTCGCATTTCCCTGGGGATCCAGATCGATCAGGAGGACCCTCTTCCCGGAAATGGCCAGGGCGGCGCTGAGGTTGACCGCCGTGGTAGTTTTACCCACCCCCCCTTTTTGATTGCAAACGGCGATCCGTTTGGCCATCCTTTTGACTCCGCTCTGTCGTGGAGCTTAAGAGGGCTTGAGGGTGAGCTGCACCTTCGCCTGCTTGGCCCCCCGCATCCCAAAAAGCCCCCGGTTCTCTTCGGCAAGGACCTGCACGGTGACCTCGCTGCGAGGCACCCCGAGGATGGCGAGCCCTTTGGCGATCGCCTCTTTCACCGTCCGTCCCTCAACCTTGACCTCTCGGGACTTCCTGACCATCTTCTCACAACATCCTTAAGAGCAACAGCTGCTGCCCCAGGGTCAACAGGGTGTTGCTGACCCAGTATAACACGAGGCCGGAGGGAAGGTGATAAAACATGAATCCGAATAGGATGGGGAACCACTTAAAAATCTGCTGCTGCATCCGCTGTTCCTCCGTCAGAGAGCTCTGGGATCGCTGGGTGATCCGTTGCTGGAAAAACATCGCCGCCGCCATCAGGATCGGGAGGATATTGAGACTGCTCCCTAGAAGCGGCACCGGCGATGGAAATTGAATCAGCGCATCCGGAGCAGCGAGGTCCCTCATCCAAAGGAAACTGGCCCCCCGAAGCTGAGGAGAGCGGGTCAGCACCTGGTACAGGGAGATGAAGATCGGCATCTGAAAAAGAAGCGGCAGGCAGCCGCTGAGCGGATTGACCCGATGTTTCCGATATAGCTCTAGCATCTCCTGGTTCATCTTCTGCGGGCTCTTCCCGTGCTCCTTCCGGATTCGATCCATCTGCGGCTGGAGATGTCCCATCACCTTCATCGTCCGAATCCCAGACCAGGTCATCGGAAAGAAAAGAAGCCAAATCCCGACACTCAACAAGACGATCGCCAGCCCGTAGTTATGCAATCTCCTCTCCAGCCAGACCAGCAGCTCCAAAAGGAGCTTGCCCACCCCGGAAAAGGAGCCTAAATGGATCGCCTCTTCCAGGCCGACAGCTCTTAGGCGGTCCAGACTCATCGGCCCCGCGTAGAGATGGCAGCTCCTCTCGGCCTGTTCCCCGGGGGCAATCTGGAGCTCCGGTAACTCAAGCCACCCCGCGGCTTCCCCGCCGAGCGAATGTTCCACGTGGAACATTCCCGACCGGAAGGCCGGCTGTAGGATGATCCCGTTGGATTTCCCCTGCGCCGCTATCCAGAGAGGGACCTCCTGGAAGAGCCGGTCTTTCCCCGGCTGAAGCGCGAGCGAAAAGATCTTCCCGCCGATGGAGGCGGATTCGTACCGATACTGCCGATCCTCACGGGTTTTTTCCGATAGGGGTCGATAGGCGACGAACCGGAGGCGGATCCGCTGTTGGGTAGGGGTGTTGTTTTCGATCTGCAACTTGCATTCCAGCAACGAATCTTCTTTTTGGGACGATCGGGAGATTCGCCTGACCAGTTTAAGACCTTCCCGCCCGAGGAAGGCCTGGCTCACGACCGTTTCCCCCTCCCACTGGCTTTGAAATTGCAGGTGTTGTGGAGCCGGCTCCAGCAGCTCCACCTCAAAAAGACCCGGATTTGAGCCTGCTAGAAGCGGGATTCCTTCCGCGCTCAGCTCACGTATTCCCCCAGACTTCGCTCCCACCCCTAAATGGATAGACCGGATGGTCCCCTCCAGGATCGGCTCGGCTGCTTTCTCGAGGAGAGCCGGCACCATTGAAGCGGTCTTGTCTTGCGAAGGTCCGGCTGGAGGCTTTTGGGGTTGCGGCACCATCGATGACCAGATGAACAGGACCAGAAAGGTCAGGCCCATGGCCAAGAGGAGGCGCTGTTCAGATTTCACGAAGGGAGTCCCTCATAGATTGATCTGTTAACTTGAACGTTATCTTAATCTATATTACAGGATCCAATCCGCCGGAATGGAACGGGTGGCACCGGGCGAGCCGCCGCAGGGACAGCCCAATGCCTCGACGGGCACCATACCGAGCGATCGCCTCTTCGGCGTATGAGGAGCAACTCGGCGAAAACCGGCAGCTGGAAACCTTGAGTCCGCACATGTAAATCGATCTATAAATTCTTATACTTATGAGTAGAATCTTCGCCGCAATGACACGTCCCTGGCGAGTAAAAGCAGGGTTCTCTCGACGCCTTGAAAAGAGGGGTTCTCCGGAAGCTGGTGTAGAACGACGACCAGATCCAGCCCCGCAGGGAACTGGGTCCGATTGCGACGGAAGGACTCTCTCACCCATCGCTTCAACCGGTTTCTCAGGACGCCTCCTGGCGCCGCCTCCCTTCGGACGGTACAGCCGAATCGGCAGTGGGAGAGGCCGTTGGGCAGTGCGGTCAGGCTCATCCCCTCGGCCCGAAGGCTGAATCCCCGCCTGAAGATCGGCCGGAAGCTGTCCTTGCCCGAGAGGCGATAGCGGCGTCCCAACGTGGCCGATGGCCGGCCCAAGGTGATCCTTTCTTCGAGCGACTAGCAAGGGGATGGGGTCACGGGATCAGGCGGTGGCGCCCTTTCTGTCGTCGGCGTCGCAGGGTCGCCCTGCCTCCCCGTGAGGAAATCCGCCGGCGGAATCCGTGCCGCCGCTTCCTCTTCAGCAGTGTAATGGTCTTTAATGTTTTCTTCATGGGCGTTAGGGTAGGCGCATTGTATCAGCGCATCGAGGTTCTTGTCAAACGGGCCCGCCTCGTGTTAGGATGAAAACCCTACACGCAGGGAATGAGCCTTACCCATGGACCGCTTGAACCTCAACCTTTGGCAGGAAACGCTGAATTGCATTCAGCATGAATTGCCCACCCAAGCCTATGAGACTTGGTTTCAGCCGACTCGGGCGGTGGATTCGACGGCTGACTCCATCTCCATCGAGGTTCCCAGCCCCTTCTTCCGAGACTGGCTGGCGGGCCATTATACCGAACTGATCGGGCGGATACTGGAAGGCCTGGCGAAGTCCAAGGTGCGCGTGGAGTACCGGGTGGCCTCGGGCACCCGAGGGCCTGCGGTTCCCACGGCAACGGCCTCCACGTCGTCCGGCCTTCATGGCTCGGGACAGGCGGCCTCGCCGGATCTGCTCTTAAACCCCCGTTATACCTTTGAGCAATTCGTCGTCGGGTCATCCAACCGGTTCTCCCACGCGGCGGCGCTGGCTGTCAGCGATTCCCCGGCGAAGGCCTACAACCCCCTCTTTATCCACGGCGGAGTCGGCCTGGGAAAAACTCACCTGATGCAGGCCATCGGACATCGACTCCGCGAACGGTTCCCCCAGGCAAGGGGGATTTACATCTCCAGCGAACGGTTCACCAATCTCCTTATCTCGGCGATTCAAAACCGTTCGATGGCCGTGTTTCGGGAGCGCTTCCGCTCGGCCGACGTTCTGTTGGTAGACGACATCCACTTCATTGGCGGGAAGGAATCCACCCAGGAAGCTTTCTTCCACACATTCAACGCCCTCTACGACGCTCACCGGCAGATCGTAATCTCCAGCGACAGGCCTCCAAAGGAGCTGCGCGGTGTCGAGGAACGGCTGGTTTCTCGATTCGAGTGGGGGCTGGTGACCGATGTGCAGCCCCCGGATTTGGAGACGCGAGCTGCCATCCTGCGCAATAAGGCGCAGACGCAGGGGACCGCCGTGCCCGAGGAGGTGACCCTGTTCATCGCCGAACGGATCTCTTCCAATATCCGGGAGCTGGAGGGGGCGCTGAATCGGGTGATTGCGTACGCGGTGCTTGTGGGCCGCGAGATCTCCTTGGGGATGGCCCAGGAGGTCCTTAAGGCTGTGGTGGCGGAGACGGCCCGGCGGGTGACGGTGGATAGGATCCAAAGAGTGGTTGCCGATTATTTTAATCTGTCGGTGGCTGATCTGAAGGGGAAGCGGCGCAGCCGGGAGATCTCTTTCCCTCGTCAGGTTGCCATGGCATTGGCCAGGGAGCTGACCGAGGCTTCCTTGCCGGCTATTGGAGAGGCGTTTGGGGGCAGGGATCACGCAACGGTTATCTATGCCTGCCAAAAGATGCTTAGGTCTAAGGGTGAGGATAAAAAGACTCAACAGTTGATGGATGCGTTGGTTTCTCAGCTGGTGTAGAATATGTGGATGGTTTGTGGGGAGTTTGTTTTTTCATTGTGGTTGGTTGGAAGTGTGGGTGATTTGAACAATTTATCCACAGGAGATGTTGAATCTTAACTGTTTATCTGGGAACGGGTTAGTTGTGTTTTTTGTATGTTAAAGACCGCTTATTATTATTGTTGTTACTCTTTAATCTAAATAAGCAATAATAGGGCTGATGAAAACCCACATCTCGCGGGAAGATCTCCTGAAAGGAATACAGGCGACTTACCCCATCGTTCCAACAAAAAGTACGTTACCCATCCTCTCCCACCTGCTTCTGGAGGCGCGTAAGAACAACATCCATCTCGCCAGCACGGACCTGGAGGTGGGGATCTCCTGCTCTATTCCAGCGGAGGTGTTTGAAGAGGGGGCGGTGACCTTGCCGGCCAAGCGACTCAACGATCTGGTCAAGGAGTTGCCGAACATCTCCCTGACGATCAGCGCCAAGAAGAATCAACAGGTCAGCATCGAATGCGAGCAGGGGCTGTTTAAGATACTCGGGCTTCCCAAGGAGGAGTTTCCCAACCTGCCTCACCCAGAGAGCCAGGAGGTGCTGGTAATCGATCAGGGGGTTCTCCAGGCCATGTTGAGCCTGACCGCATTCGCAACCTCCAAGGATGAATCCCGCTATGTCCTGACCGGCATCCTCTTTATTTGGAAAAAGGAATGGTTGAGGCTGGTGGCTACCGATGGGAGGCGCTTGGCAATAATAGAGAGGCAGGCGGCGACCGAGGGATCTACGGAACACCAGGTGATCGTCCCACTCAAAACCATCTCGGAGCTTCATCGCCTATTGGGGGATGGACCAACGGTAAAGATCTCCTTCAGGGAGAATCAGATCGCCTTTGACCTGGGAAACACCGCCCGCCGCATCAGCCTGTGGGCCACACAAGACTCCCCTTCGATCCGGCTGGATTTGAAGGCAAATCGCCTGATCCTTTCCAAACAGACCCCGGAGGTCGGGGAGGCTCATGAGGAGCTGAAGGCCCAGTACGGCGGCCCGGAGTTTTCCATCGGTTTTAACCCAACCTACTTGATCGACGTGCTGAAGGTTCTTCCTGATGAAGAGGTGACCCTGGAGCTGCCGGGTCCGGATCGCCCCGGCGTGATCCGGACCCGGGATCATTACCTCTATATCGTGTTGCCGATGCAGCTGAATCCTTGAGAAGCAGAAAATCCCAAGCCACCCCCCTGGCCGACCTCCTTCCCGGAGTGCTTCAAAGCCTGCGTCCCGACACCCGACCCTCCCTGGAGAGGATAGAGCAGGTGTGGAGAAGGATAGCGGGAGAAAAGGCTGCCAGCCACAGTTGGCCCCGGAGCCTGCAGAGGGGAAGGCTCCTGGTGGAGGTGGAGAATTCCGGGTGGATGTACACATTGAGCCCGAGAAGGCCGCAGCTCCTTCAAGGATTGATCGAATGGCTTGGGGCGGGGCGGGTGAGGGACTTGAGTTTTCGGATCGGGGAGCCGACGGATGCCTAACGTGAAGGACAAGGCGCAAACCTACGACGCCACCACCATCCAGGTGCTGGAGGGAATAGAGGCGGTCCGGCGCCGGCCTGCCATGTATATCGGGGACACCGGCGCCCGCGGGCTTCACCACCTGGTCTATGAGGTGGTGGACAACTCCGTGGATGAGGCGATGGCCGGCTTCTGCGACACCATTGAGGCGACCATCCACTCGGACAATTCGGTGACCGTCAATGACAACGGCCGCGGGATCCCGGTGGACATACACAAGACCGAGAAGAAGCCGGCCGTCGAGGTGGCCCTGACCACCCTCCACGCGGGGGGGAAGTTCGATCACCGGATCTACAAGGTTTCCGGCGGTCTTCACGGGGTGGGGGTGAGCGTGGTCAACGCCCTGGCCGAGTGGCTCGAGGTGGAGGTCCGCCGGGACGGGAAGGTCTACCACCAACGATACGAGCGGGGGAAGACCAAGAGCAAGCTCACCGTCATCGGGAAAGCCGCCACAACCGGCACCAAGGTCACCTTCAAGCCGGACCGGGAGATCTTCGGCTCAAAGATCGATTTTTCCGTCGACACCCTGGCCAATCGGCTTCGGGAGCTGGCCTTTCTGAACAAGAATCTCAAGATCACGCTGAGCGACGAGCGGACCGACAAGAGCCAAACCTTCCAGTATGGGGGAGGATTGGTTTCTTTCGTGGAGTACCTGAACAAAGGCAAGGCCCCGCTTCACAAGCAGGCGATCAGCTTCTCCAGGCAGAAGGAGGATCTCATCGTCGAGCTGGCGCTCCAGTACAACGACAGCTTCTCCGAGACCCTCTTCTCCTTCGCCAACAACATCAACACCGTGGAGGGGGGCACGCACCTGAGCGGCTTCAAGTCGGCCCTCACCCGGGTTCTCAACAACTACTGCAAGGCCAGGGGCCACCTGAAAGAGAACGATCCGCTGCTGACGGGAGAGGATGTGCGCGAGGGCCTCACCGCGGTGGTGAGCGTGCGGATCCCGAACCCGCAGTTCGAGGGGCAGACCAAGACGAAGCTGGGGAACTCCGAGGCGGAAGGCCTGACGGCGAGCGTGGTGAACGACGCCCTCTCGGCCTTCTTCGAGGAGAACCCGTCGGTCGCCAACAAGATCGCCGACAAGGGGATCCTGGCCTCCCGCGCCAGAGAGGCCGCCCGCAAGGCGCGGGAGCTCACCCGCCGCAAGGGCCTCCTGGAGATGGACAGCTTGCCGGGGAAGCTGGCCGACTGCTCGGAGCGGGACCCCAACCTGTGTGAGCTGTACATCGTGGAGGGCGACTCCGCCGGCGGCTGCTTCTCCGGTGACACCCGGGTAGCTTTAGCGGATGGGCGAAACCTCTCTTTCATTGAGCTGGTTGAGGAATCGAAGGCGGGCAAAGAGAACTTCTGCTATACGATTTTGCCCGACGGCAGGGTAGGAATAGAGCGGATTGTAAACCCCCGACGCACCCGGATCGACGCGGAGGTTGTTGAAATCCTTCTGGATACCGGGGAGGTAATCCGCAGCACCTCCGACCACCTGTTCGTGCTCCGTGACGGGACATATAAGCAAGCGTACAAACTTACGCCGGCCGACGCTCTCATGCCTTTGCGTCGCAAGCAATCTCATCTTGGCGGGCGTATTACGATCGAAGACTACGAGATGGCATTCGATTCGGTAAAGAACCGCTGGATCTTCACGCACCTATTTGCGGACGAATACAATCTGCGACACGGCGTCTACGCTGTGGCATCCGGTTCGCATAAACACCATTTGGATTTCGACAAGAGGAACAATAACCCAACAAATCTTGTCGCGTGGCGCAAAGAACGAACCCGAGAGCAGTGGACCCCGGAGTTCAGAGCCAACAGAAAAAAGGCATACAACCAGACATACCTGCGTTGTTCGCTCCAGTTCATGTCCGAGATTCTGCGCCGGTTTGGGACCGCCGAGCCCTATGACAGGCTGCGTATGCGTCCAAGGAATAACAACTTGCTCACACGGCGCACGCTTGCCGAACGTTTTTTTGAAGGCGATGAGCAGCGCATGGTAGAGGCGGCGGCGAACTTCAACCACCGAACTGTGAGCATTCGTAAATTGGACGAGCGCGCGGAGGTGTACGACCTGGAGGTACCGGAGACGCACAATTTCGCTCTGGCCTGCGGGGTTTTTGTCCACAACAGTGCCAAGCAGGGGAGGGACCGGCGGTTTCAGGCGATCCTTCCGATCAAGGGGAAGATCATCAACGTGGAGAAGGCCCGGCTGGAGAAGGTGCTGACCAACGAGGAGGTCCGGACCATCATCACCGCCCTGGGGACCGGGGTTGGGGAGGAGTTTTCCACCGAGAAGCTCCGGTATCACAAGATCGTCTTCATGGCGGATGCCGATGTGGACGGCTCCCACATCCGAACGCTGCTCCTGACCCTGTTCTACCGGCAGCTTCAGGAGCTGATCAAGGCGGGGTACATCTACATCGCCCAGCCCCCCCTGTACAAGATCAAGCGGGGCAAGAGAGAGGAGTACATCTATTCCGAGCCGGCCCTGAACGAGCATCTGTTCGACCTGGGGCTGGATGGGGCGACCCTGGAGAACCTCAAAGAGAAAAAGGAATATACACCCGCTCAGGCGAAGGAGCTATTAAGTCTCCTAACAGAGGTGGAATGGATCGCCCGCTCATTGACAAAAAAGGGAGTAAATTTCAAGAAATACGTTGAAAATAGAAGCCAAAAGACCAAGAAACTGCCAATTTTTATAGTCAAAGTGGAGGAATCATCCCAATTTATCTATTCTGACGAGGAACTGGCCCAGCTGACCAAGGGAGAGAAGCAGGATAAGGAGGCTCAGGTCCTCGAGATCTACGAGGCCAGCGAGCTGGAGGATCTGTCCGTCAAGTTAAACAAGCTGGGAGTGGATCTCAAAGATTTTGACCCGCCACAGGCAGAGAAACCGGCCTCTGCCTCCCGCAAGGGAACCAGGAAAGAATCCTCCCGCACAGGGAGAGCCGCCCTGTTTAAGCTGACGGCGGAGAAGGAGGTCATGGAAGCGGCTTCGCTGACGGAGCTGTTGCAGACCGTCAGAGGCCTGGGCCGCCGGGGCCTGCAGGTCCAGCGATACAAGGGTCTTGGAGAGATGAATCCGATCCAGCTCTGGGAGACCACCATGGATCCCGAGCGCAGGACCCTGCAGCAGGTGACCCTGGAGGATGTGGTGGAGGCGGAGGCGATGTTCACCACCCTGATGGGGGATGAGGTGGAGCCGCGCCGCGTTTTCATTGAGGAGCATGCCCCTGAGGTCCGATTCCTGGATGTCTAATGTACGCCCGTAACGAACGGATCGTCCCGATCGCCATCGAGCAGGAGATGAAGGACTCGTACATCTCCTACGCGATGTCCGTCATCGTGGGCCGGGCCCTGCCCGATGCACGGGACGGCCTGAAGCCGGTACAGAGGCGGATCCTGTTCACCATGAAGGATCTGAACCTGGAGGCCGGCAAGCCGTACAAGAAGTCGGCCCGCATCGTCGGGGACTGCCTGGGCCGGTACCATCCCCACGGGGACATGGCCGTCTACGACGCCCTGGTCAGGATGGCGCAGGATTTCTCCGTCCGGTACCTCCAGATCGACGGCCAGGGCAACTTCGGCAGCGTCGACGGAGACGCCCCGGCGGCCATGCGGTATACCGAGGCGCGACTGGCCCCGATCGCGGAGGCCCTCCTGGCCGACATCGACAGGGAGACGGTGGACTTTGTCCCCAACTTCGATGAGTCGTTGAGCGAGCCCAGGGTGCTGCCGGCGGCCCTGCCCAACCTGCTGGTCAACGGCTCCAGCGGGATCGCCGTCGGCATGGCCACGAACATCCCGCCGCACAACCTCAACGAGGTGGCGGATGGGATCATCGCCGCCATCGACAACCCGGGGATCGAGGTCAAGGAACTGGCGAGGATCATCAAGGGGCCGGATTTCCCGACGGGGGGGATGATCACCGGCCGGCAGGGGATCCTGGACGCCTACACGACCGGGCGGGGTCTCCTGAAGGTGCGGGCCAAGGCGCACATCGAGTCGGGCAAGGGGGGCAGGGAGACGATCATCGTCACGGAGATCCCCTACCAGCTCAACAAGGCGACCCTGCTGGAGGCGATCGCCAATCTTGTTCGGGAGAAGAAACTGGAGGGGATCGCCGACCTCCGGGATGAATCGGACAAGGAGGGGATGCGGGTCGTCATCGACCTGAAGCGGGACGCCAACGGGCAGGTCGTCCTGAATCAGCTCTTCAAGCACACCCAGTTGGAGACCACCTTCGGGGTGATCCTGCTCGCCCTGGTGGGCAACCGCCCGAAGATCTGCACCTTGAAGCAGCTCATCCAGGTCTACCTCGATCACCGGAGGGAGGTGATCCTCCGCCGGACCCGGTTCGACCTGAGAAAGGCGAAGGAGCGGGCCCATATCCTGGAAGGGCTCAAGGTGGCCCTGGCCCACCTGGAGGCGATCATCAAGCTGATCCGGAAGTCCAAGAGCGAGGAGGAGGCCAAGGGGGCCCTCATCAAGGAGTACAAGCTCACCCCGGTCCAGGCCCAGGCGATCCTGGAGATGCAGCTGAGGCGCTTGACCGCGCTGGAGCGGTCCAAGCTGGAGCAGGAGTATCTGGATTTGATCAAGAAGATCAGCGAGCTGGAGGCGATCCTCGCCTCCGAGGCGAAGGTGTTCGGCCTCATCAAGGAGGATCTCCTGGATATCGCCAAGCGGTTCGGGGACGAGCGGCGCACCCAGATCGTGGCGGCGGAGGCGAAGGAGCTGGAGGTGGAGGATCTGATCGCCGAGGAGGATGTGGTGATCACGATCTCCCACTCCGGCTACCTCAAACGGCTGCCGGTCTCCGCCTACCGGAAACAGGGACGCGGCGGCAAGGGGGTGATGGGGGCGGACCTGAAGGAGGAGGATTTCATCGAGCACCTGTTCGTCGCCTCCACCCACGACTACCTGCTCTGCTTCACCGACAAGGGGCGGGTCTATTGGCTCAGGGTCTACGACATCCCCCAGGCCTCCCGGCAGGCCAAGGGCAAGGCGATCATCAACCTCGTCGAGACGCAGCAGGGGGAGCAGATGACCGCCTTCGTCCCGGTGCGGGAGTTCAAGGAGGATCAGTTCCTCCTGTTCCTGACGAGGAACGGCCTCATCAAGAAGACCAGCCTCGCCGCCTACTCCCATCCGCGGCGCGGGGGGATCGTCGGGATCGGCCTGGAGTCCGGCGACCGGCTCATCCGTGTCCTGTTGAGCGACGGGCATGAGGAGCTGCTGCTGGCGACGGCCCAGGGGAAGGCGATCCGCTTCTCGGAGGGCCAGGTTCGGGACATGGGCCGGGCCGCCAAGGGGGTCAAGGGGATCACCCTGGCGAAGAAGGACGAGGTGGTCGGAGCCAGCCTCTGCCCGAAGGGGAGCACCGTCTTGACGGTGACCGCCAACGGCTTCGGCAAGCGGACCCCGGTGGAGGCCTACAGGGTCCAGTCCCGCGGCGGCAAGGGGATCATCAACCTGAGGGTAACGAAGAAGAACGGCGAGGCGCTGACCCTGCTCACCATCGCCGATAAGGACGAGGTGATGCTGATCGCCCAGAAGGGCCAGCTGATCCGCTGCCCCGTCAAGGAGATCCGCACCACCGGCCGGGCCGCCCAGGGGGTGCGCCTGATGCGCCTGGGGCCGAAGGACACCCTCGCCGCCGTCGCCACCGTCGTTCCTGAAGAAGAGAGCGAAGAGGCGGAGCCGGCCTCGACGAAGGATTGACCCTTTCCCACCCCTCTTCGAACATGTCCCCGTCGTCTAGCCCGGTCTAGGACACGGCCCTTTCAAGGCCGCGACACGGGTTCGAATCCCGTCGGGGACGCCAATCCTGTTTTGGAAGCCCTTTTGCCAGCAGATCGAACGGCTCTCTGTATGTGGGACAAAGGGTTACGTCTTTGAGGGTGCAGTTCAAAAGTAAAAGGTTGAGCAACCGGCGCTGTTCCTCGGGGGTTTGCTCAAGGTAAAGCGCCACCGCACGTTGCGTCTGTTCTAAAATCCTGACCCCCTCCTTGAGATAGGCCATATTCGCCTGCCGGTGTTTGGTGATCCGGTCCTGGAGTTGCTCCTGCTCCCTCCGCCATTCCTCGGACTTTTGACGCCAGAAATCCTCGGCAACCCTGCCGTCCAGCTTGTCCACATACATCTGGTCAATTCGGTTCTGAAGCTGGTTGTAGCGGGCTTGTAGGCTCGAAATCTGGCCGTCGTGGTACGCCTTCTCCTCCTCATGGCTCTTGCGGAGAGATTCCCTGACCATGGCCACAAGCTCCTCGTCAATCTGGACGGCATGGACCACCTCGGCGAGTTTCTCGGCCAGCACCTCCTGCCGAACGTATGGCTGGCCGCACTTCCCCTTGAAGCCGGTGCAGCGGTAATAGACGAACCGCCCCTTGTGCATCTCTCCGGTGATGGAGCAACCGCACCGCCCACAGGTCAGCAGGGAAGCGAACGGAAGCTGCCGCTTTCGTCCTTTCGGCTTGTTGTGCCGGTCGAATGCTTCCTGGACGGCGTCAAAAAGCTCCTTGGCGATGATCGGCTCATGGTTCCCCTTGGAATACACCGTGCCTTTTCATTGGAACGCGCCGTAGTAGAAGGGATTCTTCAGGATTCGCTCCACACTGCTTCGGGCGATCTTTCGGCCTGACTTCGGATAGAGGCCTTCCGCCTGGGCGAAATCCCGAACTTGAGAAATGGAGTAATTCCCTGTTGCGTAGCGGCGGAACATCTCGCGGATGACACGAACATTGTCCGGGTCAACCTCAAGGAGCTTGGTCTCTCGATTGTTCCGGTACCCGATGGGGGCGGTAGAAGGGTAATCGCCCCGAGCGGCCTTTTCCGCCATTCCCTTTTTGACTTCCTCCGACAGATTGTCTATGTAGTTCTTGGCCATGAGAACCTTAATGCCGTGGATAAATTTCTGGTGGGACCTGGAATCTTTACCGAGAACCTCCCCCTCCTTTACCAGATGGATGGCGAGGTCCTGTTGGATGAGGTCGTCCAGGGTAACGTAGTCCCGGAAGTTGCGGTACAACCGGTCAGTTTTCTCGACGAGAAGGATTTGGATAGAGGGATTCTCCTTGAGGTAGCCCACCATCTCCCCGAAATGTTCTCGCCCCGCCTGCTTCGCCGTCTCCACGTCCACAAACTCCCGAATGATCTCGAAGCCCTGCTTCTGGGCGTAGTCTTTGAGCAGTCTTAGCTGGGCGGGGATGGAGAACCCTTCCTGTTCCTGCTCCTTGCTGGATACCCTGGCGTACAAAACCGCTTTATTTTTCATCATCAATGGGTTCTATTCGTCACGTCTTTCGGGCGATGCGCTAGCCAATTCTAATTCATACCGGTCCACTTGCTGATCTGGGTAGAGGTGGTCAATCTTGATTTTGTAGTTTGCCGTTCGTCCTGGCTGTAATGTGGTTTGCTCTAGTTGGGCGGAAGCCCCAGAGAGATCCCATAGGCGCTGTCTATTCACCAAATACGACCCGTAGTAAAAGAGGACGTTCACTTTTAAACCAGAAACTGCTCGGCCGGTTCCGTTGTGTACCGTTAGAAGCAATAGCTTGGAAGGAACGATAGGGATACCATAAAAGTTTCCACCACCCTCAAGGCTAACATAGCTGCTCAATTGAATCTTCGACAGTTCGTCTGGCGTTAGGTTGGTAGAGGTATCTGTTACGGAAACGATCCCGTACTTCTTCCCTAACTCGGAATCTCCAACCACAGGGCGCACCAAGGGAACCCCAGTATTCACTTCCCACCACCAGCCCTGCACAATCGGTTCTGTAAACTTTTCGACATCAGATAATCTGATGGGGCCGTTTGGAGTAGGCTGCTGCTTTGAGTAAGTGAAGGAAACCAAGTAGGTATGGGGTGTTGTATTTGAAACAGGCAATACCCTCCAGCCGTTTATATTTATTTCGCCGGGGGTATTCTTGAGATACCTTGCCGGATCAAAATGCATCTCGCTTTTCACCAAAGAAACAGGGTAATCATAAGTGGCGTGTCGGTACCACGACCAGAGGCCCCACAATGCAAGTACGCCGACCGCCACTCCGCCACCGACGGCCATTCTTTTGGCAAGTTGTCGCTGTATAGAGAATTTAAACAGCCCTGAACGTATACCGTAGATGAACAGAAAGATTGCAACACCGAAATCCATCAGACTCCAGTCGGATTTCGACAGGCGTACGGGTACAATCGGATTGAATAGGACAGCAATAATTCCAAAGAAAAAAGGTAAGGCTCCGCCTTTCTCTTTGTATCGGACGTAAGCCAAATAGCCGGCGGTGGAACACACGACCCATCTGAGCAACGTGTAGTAGCCATAGGGCCAGCCGGAAGGGATTGCCAGCAGGAGCAGGACAATCGACATCCACAAACCACAAGAGACAACCTTCTTATCCAACACGTAGACAGCCTCTTTCTTTGAGCGACTTCAGCCGAGAAGCGACTTCGCTATTTTTCATCTTGTGGACCCGGATCTTCGGTAAAGCCCAGCGTTTTTCG
>JACPXR010000041.1 GCA_016196465.1 Candidatus Omnitrophota bacterium
AAGGATCGGGCGGCTCTTCGTGGAATGCTTCGAGACGGAAGCCCGAAAGCACCGGGGGGTCGCCTTTCTCGCCCAGGGAACGCTGTATCCCGATGTGATCGAGTCCCGCTCTCCCTTCGGGGGTCCCTCCGCCACGATCAAGACCCACCACAACGTGGGGGGCCTGCCCGAGAAGATGAAACTCAAACTCATCGAACCGCTGCGGTTTTTGTTCAAGGACGAAGTTCGCGCGATCGGCCGGGAGCTGGGGCTTCCGGAGAAGATGCTGAGCCGCCACCCTTTTCCCGGGCCGGGCCTTGCCGTCCGGATCCTCGGGGCGGTGACCAAAGGGCGGGTCGCCCTTCTGCGGGAGGCGGATGTGAGATTTCTCCAGGAACTCGAGGAAAGCGGCTGGACCTCCAAGGTCTGGCAGGCGTTCGCCGTTTTGCTTCCCTTGAAAACCGTGGGGGTGATGGGGGATGAGCGGACGTACGAAAATGCCGTGGCCCTGCGGGCCGTCGTCAGCACCGATGGGATGACCGCCGACTGGGCCCGCCTCCCGGCGGAGCTTCTGGAGCGGGTTTCCAACCGGATCGTCAATGAGGTCCGCGGGATCAACCGGGTGGTGTACGACACGACGAGCAAGCCGCCCGGCACGATTGAGTGGGAGTAAACGAACAAGGAGGGGAAAATGGTTCATGGAGTCAGCAGTCTGTTGATTTCGGCGGCGGCCGGTTACTGGGTGTTGGCGCAGTCCTCCGCTCAGAGGGACCGGGTGAAGAAGCTCGGCCAATGGCTGGGGCTGGCGATCATCGTCGTGAGCGTCGTCGGGACCGCCTGCAAGTTGTATTACGCGACGACCGGAAAGTCGATGGGGTCGATGCTCTGTCCCCCGGGGAAGAGCTGTCCCTTTACCAGCAAATCCGGAGGGGCCGCTCAGTAGGCTTCGGTGGAACAGCACGCTGATTTCGTTCATCTGCACGTTCACAGCCAGTACTCGCTCCTGGATGGCGCCTGCCGCATCCACGACCTTGTGGAAGCGGCCAGACGCCATCGGATGCCGGCGTTGGCGATCACCGATCACGGCAATCTCTTCGGGGTGATCGAGTTTTATGACGCCTGCATGAAGGCGGGCGTCAAGCCGATCATCGGCGTGGAGACGTACATCGCCCCCGCCTCCCGGCATGACAAGCAGGCCCAGGGGATTCAGGAGGCCTCCTTTCATCTGATCCTGCTGGCCAAGAACGAGGAGGGATACCGGAACCTCCTGAAGCTCATCTCCGTCGCCAACCTGGAAGGGTTTTACTACCGGCCCCGGATTGACAAGGAGGTCCTCCGGGAGCACTCGAAGGGCCTCCTCTGCCTCTCGAGCTGTCTGCAGGGGGAGGTGAGCTACTGGATGGCCCGCGGCGAGACCCCCAAGGCGGCGCAGGCGGCCCGGGAATTGAGCGAGATCTTTCCGAAGGGGGATTTCTACCTCGAGATCCAGGACCACGGGATCGCGGATCAGCGGAAGATCATCCCCGGGATGTTGAGCTTGGCCAAAGAGATGTCCCTGCAGGTCGTGGCCACCAACGACCTCCATTACCTGGAGAAGTCCCAGGCCAGGGCCCACGAGACCCTCCTGTGCATCCAGACGCAGACCACGGTGGACGACCCGAAGCGGTTCCGGTTTGAGACCGACGAGTTTTACTTCAAGTCTCCGCAGGAGATGTCTTCTCTGTTCTCGGAGGTGAAGGAGGCCCTTCTGGCCACCCGCCAGATCGCCGAGAAGGCGAACCTGGAGCTGGATTTCAACCAGCTCCACCTGCCCCAATTCAACCCCCCCGAGGGAAAATCCCAGGGGGATTACTTAAAGAAGCTGGTCGAAGAGGGCCTTCAGCGCCGCTACCCCAACCCTGGCCCCGACGTCCGCCGGCGGGTGGAGCACGAACTCTCCATCATCGAGAAAACCGGCTTCACCAGCTACTTTCTCATCACCTGGGACGTCGTCCATTACGCGAAATCCCAGAGGATCCCGGTCGGGCCGGGGCGGGGATCGGCCGCCGGCTCGGTGGTCGGGTACTGCCTGGGGATCACCGATCTGGACCCCCTGAGGCATAACCTCATCTTTGAGCGCTTCCTCAACCCGGACCGGATCTCGATGCCGGACATCGACATCGATTTCTGCTACGAGCGCCGGGATGAGGTGATCGCCTACGTCACCGAGAAATACGGCAAGGGGAACGTCGCCCAGGTGATCACCTTCGGGACCATGCAGGCCAAGGCGGTGGTCCGGGACGTCGCCCGGGCCCTGGGGTTCTCGTACCCCGAGGCCGACCGGATCGCCAAGATGATTCCTTTCGAGCTCAACATGACCCTGAAGAGGGCGATCGACCTGGTGCCGGAGCTTAAGGAGCTCCGGCAGACCGATCCCCGAGTCTCCCAGCTCCTGGAGACCTCGATGGTCCTCGAGGGGCTCACCCGCCATGCCTCCACCCATGCCGCCGGTGTGGTGATCGCGGACGGGGACCTCACCAATTACGTCCCCCTCTTCAGGGCCTCGAACGACCAGGTGACGACCGGCTTCGCGATGGAGGCCCTGGAGAAGATCGGGCTTCTGAAGATGGATTTCCTAGGCTTAAGGACCCTCACCGTCATCGAGGAGGCCTCCAAGCTGATCGGCCAGGCCCAGGGGCTCTCCTTCGACATCGAAAAGATTTCGGAAGAGGACGCCAACACCTACGCCATGCTTTCCCGGGCGGAATCCTCCGGCGTCTTCCAGCTGGAATCGAACGGCATGCGGGATCTTTTAAGGCGCCTCAAGCCCCAGCAGTTCCAGGACCTGATCGCCCTCGTGGCCCTTTTCCGGCCGGGCCCCTTGGGGTCGGGGATCGTGGATGATTTCATCCGGCGCCGCCACGGGCAGATCCAGGTGGCCTACGACCACCCGAAGCTGGAGCCGATCTTGAAGGAGACGTACGGGGTTTGCGTCTACCAGGAACAGGTGATGCAGATCGCCCATGGGCTGGCCGGATTCACCCTCGCCGAGGCCGACGGGCTGCGCAAGGCGATGGGGAAGAAGACCCCGGAGATCATGGAGCGGGCGAAGGCGAAATTCATCAACGGCTGCGTCAAAAACGGAGTGGAGAGGCGGATCGCCGAAAAGATCTTCGAGCGGATTGAGTATTTCGCCGGGTACGCCTTCAACCGCTCCCATTCCGCCGCCTACGCTTTGATCGCCTACCGGACCGCGTACCTGAAGGCGAACTTCCCCGTGGAGTTCATGACGGCCCTCCTGACCAGCGAGCGGGACAACACCGACAAGATCGCCGAGTACGTGGAGGAGGCCCGGCGGATGTCCATCCAGATCCTTCCGCCGGACGTGAACAAGAGCTTCGCCCGCTTCACCGTG
>JACPXR010000033.1 GCA_016196465.1 Candidatus Omnitrophota bacterium
CTGGATCTTGGAAAGATGCCGGGTGTATTCCAGCGCGAGGCGCCGCCGCCTTTGAACCTGCTGCTTAAGACGCCTCAGCTTCACGCGCAGGATGGCCGCCTGGAGCTCGTCCAGCCGGCTGTTCCTGCCCAATTCCTGCTGGATTTCCCCGCGGCCTCTCCCGTGGACCCTCAAGCGCCTGATTCTCTCATCGAGCTTCCGAGAGTTCGTTGAGACGAACCCCCCGTCCCCGAACGCCCCCAGGCCTTTGGTCGGGAAAAAGCTGAAGCAGCCGGCCGTTCCGAAAGAGCCCACCGCCTGAAGGCCCCACCGGGCGCCGGAGGCCTGGGCCGCGTCCTCGATGACGATGAGGCCCTCCCTGCGGGCCAGCTTCATCAGGGCGTCCATGCCGCAGGGGTGCCCGTAAAGGTGCACCGGAAGAACCGCCTTGACCCGCCTCCGGATTTTTCTATCCAAAGCCCGGAGCCGCCTTTGAAGGTCCTCCGGGTCCAGCGTGAAGGTGTCAGGGTCGATCTCCACAAAAAGGGGTCTGGCCCCCGCATGGAGGATCGAATCGGCGCAGGCGAGGAAGGTAAAGCTCACCGTCGCCACGAGATCTCCCGCCTTCACCCCCGCCGCCCGGAGGGCGAGCTCCAGGGCGTCGGTCCCGGAGGCGACCCCCGCCCCGAAGCGGCAGCCCACCCATCTGGAAAATTCTTTTTCGAAACCCCGCACCTCCGGCCCCAGGATGAAGTTCCCGCTCATGAGGACCCGATGGAGGGCCCTTGTAAGAGGAGCTTCAAGGGAATCCACCTGACGGGTCAGATCGAGAAGAGGAAGCATGCGCGGATCCTTACAGCCGGACGATCTTTTTCTTGTAGCCCGCCCTGAGGCGCCGGAGGGCGTTGCGCGTGTCCACGACCAGCCGGGCGCGCTGGAGAAGGAAGCGATAGTCCACCGAATCGTGGTCGGTGATCACCGCCACGCAGTCGGCCCTCGAGACCGAAGCGGCGATGAGGGGGACGCTCCGCATGGAGAAGGAGTCGAAAGAAAGGCGGGGAACAAACGGATCGTGATACGCCACCTCGCAACCGGCCGAACGGAGGTGCTGGATGATCTCCAGGGCCGGAGATTCTCTCGTGTCTCCCACATTCCGTTTGTAGGCGACGCCGAGCACCAGGACCTTCGACCCCTTGAGGGCCTTCCCCTGGGCGTTGAGGGCCTGGGCGACCCGCTCCACCACATACCCCGGCATCGCCGCGTTCACCTGGGAGGAGAGCTCGATGAAGCGGGGCTCGAAGCCATGCATCTTCGCCTTCCAAGAGAGGTACAGCGGGTCCAGAGGAATGCAGTGTCCCCCTATTCCCGGGCCGGGATAAAACGGCATGAAGCCGAAGGGCTTCGTCTTGGCGGCCTCGATCACCTCCCAGACATCCACGCCGAGCCGGTGGCACATGAGGGCCAACTCATTGACCAGGCCGATGTTCACCGAGCGGAAGGTGTTCTCCAGGAGTTTCACCATCTCCGCCACCCGCGGGGAGGAGACGGGGGTCACCTTCCCGATGATCTGCCGATAGAGAAGTTCAATCGCCTGACGGCAGGCGGGGGTGACGCCGCTGACCACCTTGGGGATGTTCGAGGTCTTGTAATCCGGATTCCCCGGGTCGATCCTCTCCGGGGAAAAACCGAGAAAGAAATCCCGTCCCACCTTGAGGCCGGTCGACTCCAGTTTGGGGAGGATCAGCTCTTCCGTGGTGCCGGGGTACGTCGTGGACTCCAGCACAATCACCTGGTGGGGGTGGAGATGTCGGAGGAGTGCCTCGGCGGCCGCCACGATGAAAGAGATGTCCGGCTCCCGCGTCTTGCGCAAGGGGGTGGGCACGCAGATCATCACCGCCTCCAGTTTCCTTAAGGCCGAATAGCGGGCGGTCGCCTTCAAGGCCCCCGTCCGGATGAGTTGGTTGACCTCTTCGCCGGGGACATCGGGGATGTAGGAACGCCCTGAGGAAAGGGTCCGGACCCTTTCCTCATCCACGTCAATCCCCACGGTCGGGAAGCCCGCCCTGGCAAACTCGACCGCCAGAGGCAAGCCCACGTACCCCAAGCCGATGACCCCCACGCGGGCGGTGCGCTGTTCGATTTTCCGTCGAAGGTGTGCGGGAAATTGTTTTGGCATGAAACCCTCAGGATATCAGGGATTTCGAGGGGGATCAAGCTCCGAGGGGGCCAAAAACTCCCTCAAGGCCTCCTCCCAGGGCCTCAGGGCGAAGCCGGTGAGGCGGGTGAAGCGGCCGCAGGCGAGGCGGGAATCGGCCGGCCGCCTGGCCGGACACCGGAGGACCTCCCATGTCGTCTCCTCGATGGAGCGGTCGGAAACCTTGAGGACCCGGGCGATCTCTCTGGCGACCTCCAGGCGGGAGGCGCCGCCCGGATTGCACAGGTGGAGAACGCCCCTCAGGGACCCGCCCGGCTCCAGGGTCCGTCGGTCGGGGTGAATCGTCTCGATGAGCCGAAAGATCCCCCCGGCCAGGTCCCCTGTAAAGGAAGGAGAGTACCGCTGGCCCGAGACGACAGGGACCCTCCGGCCTGACTTCAGGGCCTGGGCAGAGGAGAGGATGAAGTTATTCCGCGCCGCTCCGAAGAGGCCGCTCACCCGGAGGACCACGACCCGTGGGGCCAGCTCCAGGGCGGCCCTTTCTCCCTCCAGCTTGGAGCGCCCGTAGACCTGGAGCGGATCCACCGGATCCTCCTCTTCGTGGGGGCGCTGGAGCGTTCCGGAGAAGACGTAGTCGGTGCTGATCTGAATGAGGGCCGCTCCTGCCGCCTGGCATCCCCTGGCGACGTTCTCCACCGCCTGGGCGTTCATCCGGGCGGCGGCGGAGGGATCTCTCTCGCAGGCGTCGACGTTGCTCATCGCCGCCGTGTGAATCACCCAATCGGGCGCCAGTGCCCTCAAGCGGGACTCAACGGACTGAGGATCGGTCACGTCCACCGAATCGATTCCCCCCTCGGGAAGGGGGGACGTTCCTGCGGGAGGGATCCTCCGGGCCCAACCTGTTGTCTGCCAGCGCGGGGCGAAGGCCCGGCAAAGATCGCTCCCCAGCAAACCGGTCGCCCCCGTCACCAAGATCCGCATCGAGAGCGGGGGTTAGGCCCGCGCGGGAAGGTTCGGAGGCAGCCAGGCCCTCGCCTTCAAAGGCCTCCACCAGCGCTCATTCTGCCGATACCATTCCATCGTCGCCTGAAGGCCCTCGGGAAACTGGTGCGCGGGGGACCAGCCCAGGGCGCGGATCTTGTCTGAACGGAGCGCGTACCGCCGGTCATGGCCGGGCCGATCGGTCACGTGCTGAAGGAGATCCTGGGGTTTCCCGAGAGCCCGAAGAATCATTCCGGCCACTTCGAGATTCACCTGATGCTCGCCCGATCCGACGTTGTAGATCTCGCCCGGGACCCCCTTCTCCAGGGCGAGGCCGACCGCCTCGCAGAAATCCTCCACGAAGAGCCATTCCCGGACGTACCTGCCGTCGCCGTAAATGGGGAGCGGAATCCCCTCCAGGGCGTTGGTGATCATCAGTGGAAGGAACTTTTCAGGAAACTGATAGGGGCCGTAGTTGTTCGAGGCCCTGAGGATGACGGCAGGCAGCCGGTGGGTGATCCCATAGGCGCTGACGAGATGGTCCGCCCCGGCCTTGCTGGCCGAGTAGGGGCTGTTGGGATGGAGGGGGAAAGATTCGTCGGCCGCCCCCTGCTCGAGGGAACCGTAAACCTCGTCCGTTGAGATGTGAACGAATTTCTCAACCCCCGCGGCCTTGGCCGCCTCCAGAAGAACATGGGTTCCAAGAACGTTGGTCCTCAGAAAGCTCGAGGAGTCGACGATGGACCTGTCCACATGCGTCTCAGCGGCGAAGTGGACGACGGCGCCACAGTCTTTGAGAGCCAGCGCGGCCTTCTTTGGATCGGCCACATCCCCTTCGGTCAGGTGGTACCGGGGGTTCGCTTCCAGATCTTTCAGGTTCGCCCGGTTGCCGGCATAGGTGAAATTGTCGAGGTTCTCCACCTCCAGGGAGCGATGTTTGAGGAGCCACCGGATGAAATTGGAACCGATGAAGCCGGAGCCGCCCGTGACGAGAACCTTCCTCACCTGGAATCCCTGGCGATGAGCTGAGCCGCCCTAAGGAGGGAATCGAAGGTCCCGCAGTCCGACCACCAACCCTTGAGGAGGTTGTAGGTCATTTGCCTTCGGCGGATGTAGGCGTTGTTCACGTCGGTGATCTCCAGCTCCCCCCGGCCGGAGGGGACGAGCGTCCGGACGATGTCGAAGACCTGAGCGTCGTACAGGTAGACGCCGGTCACGATGCAGTTGGACTTCGGCCGCCTGGGCTTCTCTTCAATGGCGAGGACCCGCTTCCCTCGGAAGACCGCCACGCCGAACCGCTCAGGGTCGCTCACCCTCTTCAGGAGGATCTTGGCCCCCGAGGGCTGGCGCTTGTACGCCTCCACGTAGGGGGTGATGTCCGCCTGAAGGATGTTGTCCCCGAGGATCACGACGAGCTTCTCGCCGTCTGCGAAATGCTCCGCCAGCTTCAGGGCGTCGGCGATCCCCCCCTCCCCCTTCTGGTAGGTGTAGTTCACATGCTTCAAGCCGAAGGCGGAGCCGTTGCCGATCAGCCGGAGAAAATCCCCGGCGTTGTTCCCCCCGGTGACGATGAGGATGTCCCGGATCCCGGCCCGAACGAGGGTCTGCAGCGGATAAAAGATCATCGGCCGGTCGTAGATCGGCAGGAGGTGCTTGTTGGTGACGTTGGTCAGCGGCCGCAGGCGGGTTCCGAGCCCTCCCGCCAAGATCACTCCCTTCACCTATTTCCTCCAGTCAAACGGGATCTCTGGGTCATAGGGGTCCGCCCTGTATTCATCGGGGTGCCCACGGTTGTAAGGAACCGTGGGGATGTTCATGATCATCGACTCGCGGGCGGGATCCACTCCTTTGAAGCCGTGGTAGACGCCCACGGGGATCTTGAGGAGAAACGGCTCCTCCGGCGTCATGAGAAACTCATTGACCAAGCCCCGCGTCGGAGACCCGGCCCTGGGGTCGTAGAGCCCCACCCGGGCCCGGCCGATCAGGCAGACCCAGTGGTCCGCCTGAAGCTTGTGGAAATGCCACGCCTTGACCACCCCCGGATTGGCCGTCGTCACGTAGACCTGCCCAAACCGCTCAAAGAGGGAATCATCGGATCTTAAAATCTCCATCAGGCGGCCCCGGTCATCCGGAATCACCTGGAGGGGCTTGACCTTGACTCCCTCAATGAGGCGCTGGCCACCCACGGAGGGCTAGGAGCTTCCCCGGCCGACCGCCGCGTACCGGAAACCGAGCCCTTTCATCACCGCGGGATCGTAAAGATTCCGGCCGTCGACAATCACCGGCTGGCGCATGAGTCTTTTCACCTTCTTCAGGTCGAGCTCTTTAAACTCATTCCACTCCGTGATGACCACAAGGCAGTCGCACCCTCGGGCGAGCTCATACGGATTCTTGGAAAAGGTAATGCCATCGAGGAGACGGTGAGCCTCCGGCATCGCCTGCGGATCAAAAGCGCGGATCGAGGCCCCCGCCTTCAAAAGGGCGTCAATCACCTCCAGCGACGGGGCGAAGCGCATGTCGTCCGTGTCCGGCTTGAAGGCGAGCCCCAGGATCCCGATCTTTTTCCCTTTGAGGTTCCAAAGCTGTCGCTCCACCTTCTTCACCACCGACCGGCGCTGGGTCTCGTTGATCTCCCGGACCGCCTTGAGGAGCTTAAAATCCACCCCCAGCTTCTCGGCGATCCGGATGAAGGCCTCGATGTCCTTGGGGAGGCAGAAACCCCCATAGCCGACCCCGGCGTCGAGGAAGGCCGGCCCGATCCGCCGGTCCAGACCGACCCCATGGGCGACCTTTTCCACATCAGCCCCCACCTGTTCGCACAGGCCGGCCACGGCGTTGATGAAGGAGATCTTGGTGGCGAGAAAGGCGTTCGAGGCGTGCTTGATCAGCTCCGCGCTGGCCACATCGGTGACCACCATCGGCGCCTGGAAGGGCTTGTAAAGCTCGGTGAGGATCCCCTTGGCCTTCTGAGACTGCACGCCGATCACCACCCGGTCCGGATGGAGGAAATCGTTGACGGCGGAGCCCTCCCGGAGGAACTCGGGGTTCGAGGCCACGTCAAAGGGGACCTTCTTCCGGATGAAGCTGCGGAGGGTGTGTTCGATCCACTTCCCCGTCTCGACGGGAACGGTGGATTTCTCCACGAGGAGACGGTAGCCCTTCATGGCGCAGGCCACCTCCCGGACCACGTGCTCGACACCGGTCAGATCCGCCTCCCCAGAGGGAAGCGGAGGGGTCCCCACCGCGATGAAGATCACCTGGGCCCTACGGACCCCTTCGGCGATGGAGGGGGTGAAGGAAAGCCGTTTCTGGGCGATGTTGTGGCGGAGGAGCTGCTCCAGGCCCGGTTCGTAAAAAGGGGCCTTACCGGCTTTGAGCATCGAGAGCTTCCGGCGGTCGTTGTCCACGCAGACCACCCGGTTTCCCAGGTCGGCAAAGCAAGCGCCGGTGACCAGCCCCACATGACCCGATCCGATGATGCAAATCTCCATGGAAGGATTGATGCTCCTTTTAAACGGGGTATTCTAGCACAAGATCAATCCCTTTTTTCCCCGGGCCTTGGGAAGTTCTTGCCGGCCTTGGGCTGGTGGTAGCTGCGCTGAAACTCAAGCGGCGAATCGGGGAAGGCCTTGAGGCGGAAAACGAGGAAGATCGATTCCCCCTGGGCCCGGCGGGTGTTGTAGACGAGCTCCACCGTCCACTCGTGCAGATCCCGGCGGAGGCGGTATTCGAACTCCGGAACGTCATAGATCTTCTTCACGGTCCGGTCCCCCTGGTTCGTGGTCTCGGTGATAAAACGCTTCACGTCCAGTCCCTGGGTGATCCCCACCCTCCATTTCGCCCCTAAGTTGAACCCCGTCTCGAGAACCGCCTGGGCGCTCGTGTTCCGCTGATAACGCCACCCCACCCCCAGGAACCACGGCAGTTCGGTCCGCGGATCCCTGTCCTCCGGGGAGAACTCGCCGATCCTGTATCCCCCGAGGCCGGGCCCCAGGGCTGGGCTGAGGATGAAATCGGCGTTGATCGATGAGAATTTCCCGATGTGGGGGTCGATCGCGGCGTCGGACTCCAGGAGGAGCCACCGGGTGGGCTTGAACTCGGCGTCGAGCGCGAGGGAATTCCAGCGCCCTCCACGGCCTGAGGACCCTTCGAGGTCGTAGCTCATCTTGGAAAGAAACCGGGCGAGATCCACCGTCTCCCATTCGGTCCCTCTGAGGCGCTTCGTCTGGAGCTTGTGTTCGATCCCGGGGGTGATCTGATGGCCCTTCGCCAGGGCGTCCGTCCCGTCGAATTGAGGCAGCCGGGAAGCGGAGAGGGTGGGTTTGGCATCGTAGCGGTACTCCAGGGTCGGGGTGATGATGTGGCGCAGTCGGTTGATGTCCAATCCCCAGAGATTGCTCGCGAGGTCAAAGACCCGGAAGATCCTCGTGTTCATCTCGAATCCTCCGGCGAAGAGGCCCCTTTGCTGCAGGGAGTTCTCCACGGCGCCCCGGGAGTACGTGGTCTGCCGGATGCCGGCGAAGGGGCGGAGGTTCAGCCAGCGAAAGAGCCGCAAGGGATGGAAGACCTCCTGCAGGGTGTCAAAGCGAAGCAGGGAGTCGCGGGTCCCATGAAGCGGCTCGGCCCTGTTGAAATGGTCGTAGCTGGAGGAGGACTGGTAGTAAAAGCGTCCGGGCAGCCATGAGATGAGGAGCGGGCGCAAGGAAAGGGCCAGGGAGGGTAATTTCTGAATGACGCTTTCAAACCGGTTCACCCGCTTCGTGACCAGGAAGGTCAATCCATACCAGGGGGAAGCGCGGAAGAGCTGGAAATAGGTTTCTGGGGTCTGGTCCTTCTCGTCCTCCCGGATGAAGAAATCCCTCACCACCATCGGGTCCTTCTGCCTGTGGTACTCGAGGGTGGCCGTCGTCTCCTTGTCCATCTCCCACCGGTGGCGGACTTGGACCCGGAAGCGCTCCCGTTCCTGGGTCGGCTGATCCTTGTCCGGATTCGTCAAGCCCGCCCAAAGGTGCTCGCGCTGGAGGGCCCGCTCGTTCGTGTAATACGTCCGGAAAACCCCCTCCCCGGCGTTGGGAAGCCGATACCGGATGTCGGCGCCGCTGGCTAAGTCCAAGCGCTCCCGGTAATCCACGTGGATCCTTCCCTGGAGGTCCTCGTTGACGTAAAACCTCCAGGCCGTGAGGAGAAAGAGCCCCCACTGCTTGTCTTTTCCGGGGATGATCGTGACGCGGGGGCGCTTGTCATCCAGGGGATGGGTGTAGGAAGGCAGATACAAGAGCGGCACCCCCCCCACGTAAAAAAGGGCATGCTTCAACACCACCTTGTCATCGAGGAAGATCCTCACCTCCTTGGCCTGGAAGCGGGTGTGGGGTTCCTCAAAATCGCAGCTCGTCAGAACCCCTGTCCGGCTGATGAGGGAGGTCCCGGAAACTTTCTGGGCCCTCTCCGCGCTGAAACGCCAGAGGTCGGCCTCCCCCTCGGCCTTCAAGACCGTTCCCTTGCGGGTCTCAAAGTTGTAAAGAATCTCTTCCCCTTTGATGAGCCCCCCGGGCTGGGCCAGACGAACTCGCCCCCTCAAATAGGCGTCGTGGGTGGCCATGTAGAGGGTGGCATGATCGCAGGTGAGCTTCGTGTCCCGGTAAGTGGCCGTGACATTTCCGACGGCAACCACTTTCTGGAGTGAATCGAAATATTCCACCTGCTCCCCCCGGACCGCCACCGGCTCATCCGCCGCGAAAACAGGGGGAAGAGGCAAGGAACAAGCGGCAAGAAAAAAAATCCAACTATTTCTCAATCTTCTTCCTGGAGGAGCAAGGCCGCTCCCACGAGCCCCGCCGAAGTTCCAAGGAGGGCCGGAACCACCTTGACCCCCTTGAGCCCTTTCATCACCCTGTCTTTCACCGTCTTTCGCATCGGCTCAAAGAGCCAGCGCCCCGCCTTGGCGATGCCGCCGCCGACGACGATTCGCTCCGGGGCGAGGAGGTTCACGACGGAGACAAGGGCCAGCCCCACGGAGGAACCGACCCGGCTCCAGGCCGCCCGCGCCAGGGGGTCTGATTGTTCGCAGGCCCGGTCAATCACCTCCGGGGTGAGCTGCCTCAAATCCCCTCCGATCAAACCGATCATCCGGCTCTTCACCCCCGCGCGGAGGCGTCCTTTCACCCAGCGGAGGATCTCCCGGTTGCCCACGGTCCGCTCGAGGCAGGCGGTCCCGCCGCACGAACAGCGAGGGCCCCGCTCGGCGATCGGCATGTGGCCGATCTCGCCAGCCGAACCCAACCAGCCGCGCACCAGGCGGCCCTCGGCGATGATCGCCCCGCCCACTCCAGTCCCCAGTGTCAAGCAGACGAGGTTTTCGGCCCCCCGCCCCGCCCCGAGCCGCCACTCGGCCAGCGCCATCACGTTGACATCGTTGTCCACCCGGATGGGCAGCCGCAGCTCCTTCGAGAGGATGCCTCGCAGGGGAACGTTCCGCCAGCCGGGGAGATTGACGCAGGACCGGACAACCCCTTCAGGGTAAAGAACGAGCCCCGGAATCCCCACCCCCACGCCCCGAAGGGGACCCGGGACGCCTCGAAGAAGCTCCCGGACTCCCGCAGAGACCGCACCGATCAGCTTCTCTTTGCCCGGAACCTTTTTGGTTTCGAAAGAAAACTGCCTGAGAACCCTGCGGCCGCGGACAAGCCCCAGCTTGACGCAGGTGCCGCCGATGTCCACTCCGATGGCAAGGCCTTCTGAATGTCGCCGCATTGATGGAGATTCTAGCGTACTTGGCCCTCTGCCGCCACCGTTCGATTTCTCCCGGCCGCCTTGGCCCGGTACAAGGACTCGTCCGCCCGGTCGATGAGCTCCTGGGCGCTCTTCGCGTCCTCAGGGCAGAGGGCCACACCGACCGAAACCGTCACGCGGACCGTCTCATCGTAGGCCTGAATCGGCAGGGATCCCACCGCCTCGCGGATTCGGTCCGCGACCGAAATGGCGAAGGGCTTTCCAGCTTCCGGGAGGGCCACGGCGAATTCTTCTCCTCCGACCCGTCCGACAAGATCCATTTCCCGGACGATCCCCTTGATCCGCCGGGCCACCTCCCTCAACACCAGATCCCCCACGAGATGTCCGGAAGCGTCGTTGACCGCCTTGAAATGATCCAGGTCCAGCATGAGAAATCCCGCCGAAGAGTTCCGGCGGAGGGCCCTGGCCACCTCTTCCTCAAGCCGCTCCAGGAAATGCCGGCGGACGAGGAGCCCCGTCAAGCCGTCGTGGATGGCCAATTCCTGCACCTGGGCGTAGAGACGGATCCGCTGAAACCCCAAGGCCAGCTGTACGCCGATCATCGCCGCCTGCTCCTGCAGAAAGGAATCACGCAGATGCTGTGGCAAAGCGGCCGAAGAGCGGACCTGGCTCAAGACCTGCGCCCGCTCCTGGCTGGAAAACCCGGGCAGCCATTTCGCCACGGCCTCTTCGGCGATCTCCATCGCTTCGTTGGGATCGAGCGTCGCCAGAAACTGTTTGGAGAGGCCGTAGAGCTTGGCAATGCCCTGAATGGATTCTTCCTGTTTCCTCACCGCCGCTTCCCCCTGTTCGGATTTTTCCTCCAAGAGGACCACGCGGCGAAGGAGAGACTCCTTCTCTTGGTTCCAGGAAACGATCTGTCTCGTGAGTTCTTTCTTCCTCCACCCAAGAAGCAAAGCGCACCCCCCCAAGGCGGTCAAGGGGCCGGCCAAAAGCGAAGGAGGAATCATCCGCTGCACACCTGGTTCCGGCCCCGCTCCTTGGCCAGATACAAACGTTCGTCGGCGGTCTTCAAGAGTTCCTCCGGGGTCTGCCCCTCTCCGGGGAAAGTGGCTGTCCCGATGGAGACGGTGACTTCCATCCGCAAGCGGCGCAGTTCCACCTGCGAGCGCTCCACCTCCTTGCGCAGGACCTCCGCCCTGGACAGGGCCTCCTGGCGGTTGGCCCCGGGAAGGAGGGACACCAGCTCCTCCCCGCCAAACCGCCCCACCACCTCCCCGGGCCACCGCATCTGGCGCAGCAGAGCGGCGAGGTGTCGGAGCATCTTGTCCCCCGCGGCGTGCCCGAAGGAGTCGTTGTAACGCTTGAAGTGATCGATGTCGATGAGGAGGATCGACAGCGGGATCCCAAGCCCCCTGGAACGGTTCATCTCCTCGGCGAGCCGCTTCTCAAAATAGGAGCGGACGGCCAGGCCGGTGAGATCATCGGTGATGGCCAGCTCCGCCATCCGGTCGTAGAGCCGGCTGTTCTCAATGGCCAGGGAAGCCAGGTCCCCAACGATCCGCAGGAGGCGCAGTTCATCGGGCCCGAGGGCGCGGGGCCGGACCGACTCCGCTCGGAGGACCCCCAGGAAACGGTGTTCGCTGGCCAGGGGGACGGACAGGAGCGACCCCAAGGGGCGCCCCAGCGCCTGGGTCCCCGCCTCCGCGAAGCGGAAGTCCTGCGAGGGCTCCTCGAGAAGAAGGGGCTGGGCCTGCCGCATCACCCATTGGTCGAAAAGATCGCCGGTCTTGGCCCTGACCGCCGTGGACCCCGCACGCCGGAAGACCGACTTCAGCTCCAGGGTGAGGGTCCCGGGGCTGACGAGATAGAGGAGAACAAGATCCGCCGGATCAATGAGCTCCGCCGTCGCCTGGGTGATCCGCTGGGTGAGCTCTTCCAGGCAGAGACTGGCGCAGAAGGAGTTGGCGATCTGCCGGAGGCGCTTGTAGCGGGCCAGCCGTTCCCGGCAGGCCCGGAGCATTTCGGCCGAGCGGATCCCCGAATCCTCCAATGCATTGAGCCGTTCCTCGGCCCGGCCGGCCTGAAGCCGGGCCGCCTGGACGGCCTCCTGCCAGCGCTTGGCTCCCCAGGCGCTGACCGCGGCGAAGAGGGCGAAGAAAACCGGCAGGGCGATGAGGAAAGGTTCGCGGCAGGCCAGGCCGGCGAGGCCGGCTGTCAGACCTCCCCAGACCAAAGCGGGGACCCCCCTGGCCGGCCCCTGGAACAGCCAGCCCCAGAGGATGAAGAGGAAAAAGAGGTGCGCCATCCAGGAGAGGAGGGGGATGGAAACAGAAGCTGCCGGCGTGAAGATGGGGGAGAACCCCAGAAGAGAAACCCCCGCCCCGAGGAGGGCCCCCCAGAAACCCCCCTTTTCCAGGGCGGCGGGGTTCAGGTTAGACGATCGCCACCTCGGTGTTTGGGTCAAAGAAATGGACTTTCGACATGTCGAAGACGAGATCGATGTCCTGGTTCACCTTGGGCCTTTCGTGCCCACCGACCCGCGCGGTCACCGACTGAGCCCCGAGGAGAAGATGGAGATACACCTCCGCCCCCATCGGCTCGACCACCTCCACGCGGGCCGTCACCGTGTTTTCCGGAGGGGCGTACTGGACAAAGAGCTTGTCGTAGATGTCCTCCGGACGGATCCCAAAGAGGATCGGATTCCCCTCGAAAGAGGCCACCCTGGGGTTCATCTCATCGGCGACCTTCACCCGGCAGGGCCCCTGGTCGAAATAAAAGCGGCCGTTCTTCCGGATGATCTTTCCCAGGATGAAGTTCATCGGGGGCGACCCGATGAAGCTGGCCACAAAGCGGTTCACCGGATGCTCGTACAGATTCGCTGGATCCGCCACCTGCTGGATCACCCCCTGGTGCATCACGGCGATCCGGTTGCCCAGGGTCATCGCCTCCATCTGGTCGTGGGTCACGTAGATCATCGTGGATTGAAGCCGAAGGTGGAGCTTGTTGAGCTCGGTCCTCATCTGCCCGCGGAGCTTGGCATCGAGGTTGGAGAGGGGTTCATCGAAGAGGAAGACGACCGGCTTGCGGACGATCGCCCGGCCCAAGGCGACCCTCTGGCGCTCGCCGCCTGAGAGCTCCCGGGGCTTCCGGTTCAAAAGGCGGGAGATGCCCAGGATCTCCGCCGCCTCCTTGACCCGGTTGGCCACTTCCAATTTGGGATAGCCCCTCAAGCTCAACCCAAAAGCCATGTTCTCGAAGACCGTCATGTGCGGGTACAGGGCGTAGGTCTGGAACACCATGGCGATGTCCCGGTCCTTCGGCGGCACGTCGTTGACCAGCCGGTCACCGATCGTGATCTTGCCGGAGGTGACCTCCTCCAGGCCCGCCACCATCCGTAAGGTGGTCGATTTTCCGCAGCCGGAAGGGCCCACGAGGACCACGAACTCTCTCGACTCCACATCCAGACTGATCCGGTCGACCGCCTTGATGTCGCCGGGTTGATACACCTTCGAGACTTCTTGAAGCGAGACTTGGGCCACCCCTTAATCCCCCTTGAGGTAATCCAACAGTTGCGCGACCGTCGATTTCAACTGCCTGCGGTGGACCACCTGGTCCACCAGCCCGTGCTCCAGGAGAAACTCGGAGCGCTGGAACCCTTCCGGCAGACGCTGCCGGATCGTCTGCTCGATCACCCGAGGACCGGTGAAACCGATGAGGGCCCGCGGCTCGGCGAGGATCACGTCCCCCAGGCTCGCGTAGCTGGCCATGACGCCGGCCATCGTGGGGTCGGTCAGAATGGAGATGAAAGGGACCCGCGCTTCATGGAGATACGCCAAGACCACAGCGGTCTTCGACATCTGCATCAGGGAAAACATCCCCTCGTACATCCTCGCCCCGCCCCCGGAGCCGGAGACGATGACGAGCGGAACCCGGGCGTGAAGGGACCGCTCCGACGCCCGGGTGATCTTCTCCCCCACGACCGAACCCATCGAGCCCATGATGAAGCGCGAGTCGGTCACCCCGAACATGATCCGTCTGCCTTCCAGTTTCCCTTCCCCGGTGACCACCGCCTCCGGCAGGCCGGTGGAGGCCTGATCCAGCTGAAGCTTTTCCACGTAGGTCTTGGGGCCCTTGAAACCCAGAGGGTCCACCGAGCGGAGGTTCCCGTCGAACTCCTGGAAGGTGCCGCTGTCGATCAACAGATGGATTCTTTCCTCGGCGCTGAGGGTGAAGTGGTACTGGCACTTGGGACAGACCTTGGAGTTTTCCTCCAGAACCTTGTTGTAGAGGATCTGGCCGCACTCCTCGCACTTGGTCCACATCCCCTCCGGGACGTCCACCTTCTTGAGCTTCACCCGGGTGTACGACTTTCCGAAGAGGGCCATCAGAACTTGTACTCCACGAGCCCGGCCAGCGGCTTGGGATAAAAGTACGTGGTCTTGCCCGGCATCCTCCGGTCGGCCCGGGCCCTGCGGAAAACTTCCTGAAGATTAGGGGCAGAGAGAATGAAGGAGGCCTGCGCCCGGCGGTGTCTGACCTGTGAGACTGCCCGGTCGAGGTCCTGGGTGTAGGAAATTTCCGTCTCCGGCTCCATCCACTGGGGGAGGAGCTTCTCGTGAAGCCACTCCACATCGAGGAGGCGCAGGGCCTGCCGGGGCCCGCTTAACAGAAGAGAGCCCGAGCCGTTTCCGGTGTACAGCCCCACCCCGACCCTTCCCTTCCCGCGAAGGGCCTCCAGGCCCCTGGCCAGCGCCCGGGGGGATCCGGCCCGCCGCACCAGCCCTTGATCGAACATCTGCCGGATCACAGCCTCGAGGCGCCTCTTGGAAAGGCCGCTCACCACCCGGTGGGTCGGCAGCAGGCCCGGTTCCTCCGAGCCGGCGGCGGCCAGGTAAAACATCACGTGGTTGTAGGGGGCATCCCTCCTTGGAGAGGGGTCCTGCGCCCGCCGCTGGTTTCGGTAGGTCAGGGCCGACTCAAAGCGGTGATGGCCATCGGCGATGACGAGCTCCCTCGAGCGGAGGGCCGATTGAAGCCCCCGGATCGAGCGGGGATCGCTCACCCGCCAGAGGGAATGCCTCACCCCGTCGACCGAGGCGACCTGGACCGGAGGCCTCTTCCCGCACATCCGGAGGATCCCTCGGCGGTATTGTCCCTTCGGGTCCGGGATCAGCCCGAAGATCGGGCTCAAAGAGGCCTCGACAGACTGAAGGAGTTTCAAGCGGTCCAGCTTCGGCTCCGATTTTGTCTCCTCATGCCGGTAGATCTTTCCCGAGTCGAGCCGGACCAGGGCCACGACTCCCCAACGACGGCAGGGGTGGGCTCGGAAGCGGTATTCCTGGAGGTACGGATAGACCGACGGTTCGGGGTCGAATTTCAGGATCCCGCGGGAAATCCACTCCTCCAGGGTTTTCCTGGCCCGGGTGTAGCGGTTGTTCCCGGCGGTGTCGTTGGGGGTGGACTTCCCGAAGACGACCCGCACAAAGTTCCAGGGATGCTTCCGGTAATACTGGGACTGCCCCTGGGGAGAGATGACGTCGTAGGGAGGGGTCACCACCCTCGAGAGGGAGCCCACCCGCCGGGGGTCGTACCGGAGACCCTTAAACGGTTCGATGAAGGGCATGCGCAGCGCGTTCTTCGCGCCGGGTGAACAGGAGCGGAAAGATGATGTCGCTCGTGCAGCAGGGAACCATCACCGCTGCCACGAGCAGAATGAAGATCAGGGCGACAAACTTCAGCCAGTCGGCCACGCCGAAGGAAATCAAATACAGCATCGTGGCGATGCTCGAGAGGATCACATGGGCGGTATGGGAAAAGATCGTGGAGCGCTGAATGGGAGGCAAAAGAAAGCCCACTGCAATGCCCCCGAAGAGAAACGGAAGAACGAAGAGAGGGTGTTCGAGGATGCACAGGTGCAGCTGCATAGGAACTCCCAAGAACCTCCCTCCGACAAAAGGAAAGAGAATGTCGCTCGTACCGCAGGGGAGCACCGTCCCCCAGAAACCCACCTGAAACGCCTTCAGCCAACGCCGTTCGTGGCGCCAGAACATCGAAGTCGTGGCAATGGCGCTGAAGAAGAGGTGGGTAAAATGGGTCAGGTGAAACAATCCCCGGGAGGCCTCCGGGAGAACCGCCTGACGGTTGGTCAGGGTAGCCGCGAAGTTGATGAGCCCCAAAAACCCCACGCCGATGGCAGCGGCCAGGATCGTGTAGGGAAAATGTTCTCGGAGTTCCTGGAAGATGTGCCGTGCCTTGGGGTTCACGACTTTTGTTCACTCTTTTTGGCCCCAGCGGAACCGGAGGGCTTGGACTCCGACGCAGCCTTCTTCTTGTAATCCGAAGAACGGTAGTCGGTGATGTAGAAGCCGCTTCCTTTAAAGAGAAGCCCCGCCCCGGAAGAGATCAGGCGCTTGGCCCTTCCCTTGCAGCGGGGACACCGGCTGGTCGATTTCGCCGTGATCGGCTGAAACCGCTCAAACCGGTGCCGGCACGATGAACACTGGTATTCGTAGGTTGGCATCTCAGGACGGGCCGCTTCCCTTCATCCACTGTTTGGCCTGTTCCCAGAATTTCTGAATTCCCGGAAAGGCCCCATTATCGCTTAGTTTCTCGAACTGTTCAAGGAGGCCCCGCTGGGCGGGTTGAAGCCGGGTGGGGATCTCCACCTTCACCCGGACAAGCTCGTCCCCCCGGAATCCGCCCCGCAGGGCCGGCAGTCCCTTCGCCTTGAGCCGGAAGGTCTGCCCCGGCTGGGTTCCCGGCGGGATCTTCATCATGACCGACCCCTCCAGCGTGGGGACTCTCAACTCACAGCCCAGGGAGGCCTGTACCATGCTCACCGGCAGCTCGCAGAGAAGATCCGACTCCCTTCTCTGGAAGAAAGGGTGGGGCTTCACCTGGAGGTGGACGTAGAGATCTCCCCGCCCTCCCCCGCGGGCCCCCGCTTCCCCCTCCCCGGAGAGCTTCAGGCGCATCCCCTCCTCCACTCCGGCAGGGACCTTCACGGTGAGGCGCCTCTCCTTCCGGACCCTGCCCTCTCCCCGGCACTCCGGACAAGGATGCTGGACAAAGCTCCCCTCCCCCCGGCAGCGGCGGCAGGGGGTGGACATGACAAAAAAGCCCTGTTGAAACCTCACCTGCCCCCGCCCCTGGCAGTCCGGACAGGCGGAGCGCTTGACCCCTCCCTTCGTTCCCTCGCCACGGCAGGCATCGCAGGCCTCCCTCCGGGGAAACAAAAGGGGGATCTCCTTTCCGGTCAAGACATCCGCGAGATCGATCTGAAGAGAGTATTCCAGGTCCGCCCCGGGGGCTCCTTTCCCTCCGCCGCCGCGGGACCTGCCCGTCCTCCCCAAAAGATCCCCGATGCCGAAGGAGGCGAAGATCTCATCCAGCCCCCCGAAGAGGTCCGCCACATCCTCAAAATGGGTGAAATCCTCCCAGGAGAAGTTCCCATGCCGGAAGGCCCCTTCCACGCCGCTGTGGCCGTACTGGTCGTAGGCGGAGCGCTTCTGGCGGTCGCTCAAGACCTCGTACGCCTCTGAGATCTCCTTGAAGCGCTCCTCCGACTCTTTCTTGTTGGCGGGGTTGCGGTCCGGATGATGCTTCATCGCCAGGCGGCGGAACGCCTGCTTGATGTCGTCCGCCGAGGCGGTCTTGGCCACTCCGAGCACTTCGTAATAATCCCGCTTGGCTACCGGCATTTAGCTCTTACTCTTTTTTGTCGTCGTCCACCTTGAACTCGGCATCCACAACCCCCTCCTTGCCTTTTGCCTCCCCTCCGTTGGCCCCCTGCGGGCCATCCTTCTGGGCGCTCGCCTTGTAGATTTCCTCCGCCAGCTTGTGGGAGACCTTCGTCAGATTCTCCATCGCCGACTGGATCGCAGCGGTGTCGTTTCCTTTCAGCGACTCCCGCAGCGCGTTCAACTTCTCTTCGATCTGGAGCTTGTCGGCCGGCGAGACCTTCTCTCCGAACTCCTTTAAGCTCCGCTCGGTGCTGTAGAGGAGGGTGTCGGCCTGATTCTTCACCTCCACCTCTTTCCTCCGTTTCTCATCCGCCTCTGAGAACTTCTGCGCCTCCCCCACCATCCGGTCGATCTCCCCCTTGTCCAGCTTGTGGGGCGCCGTGATCCGGATCGACTGCTCCTTGCCGGTCCCCCGGTCCTTGGCCGAAACGTGCACGATCCCGTTGGCGTCGATGTCGAAGGTCACCTCAATCTGCGGGATTCCCCTGGGGGCAGGCGGGATCCCCACCAGGTCAAAGCGCCCCAGCTCGACGTTGTCGTTGGCCATCGCCCGTTCCCCCTGCAGGACCCGGATCGTCACCGCCGGCTGATTGTCGGCCGCGGTGGAAAAGACCTGGGACTTCCGGGTGGGGATCGTCGTGTTCCGCTCGATGAGCTTCGTGAAGATCTCTCCCAAGGTCTCGATCCCCAGGGAGAGGGGGGTCACATCCAGGAGCTGGATGTCCTTGATCTCCCCCTTCAAGGCGGCCGCCTGGATCGCCGCCCCGATCGCCACGCACTCCATCGGGTCGATCCCGCGGACCACCTTCTTCGTCCCCACGTACTCCTCCACAAACCGCTGAACGATCGGCATCCGGGTGGGACCTCCCACGAGGATCACCTTGTCGATCTGATCGGACTTCAATTTGGCGTCGTTGAGCGCCTGCTCCAGCGGGTGCCGGCAGCGTTCGATGATCTTTCCGATGAGCTCCTCGAGCTTCGCCCGGGTGATCGTCATCGCCAGGTGCTTCGGACCCGTGACGTCCGCCGTGATGAACGGCAGGTTGATGTCGGTCTGGAGCACGTTGGAAAGCTCGATCTTCGCCTTCTCGGCCGCCTCCCGGATCCTCTGGGCCGCCATCTTGTCGTTCCGGACGTCGATGCCGGAGTCCTTCTTGAACTCGGCGGCGATCTGGTCGATCAAGGCCGCGTCCATGTCGGTTCCGCCCAGCTGGGTGTCCCCCGAGGTGCTCAACACCTCAAAACCGGAGGTCTTCTCCTCCTTCACGTAGTACATCTCCATGATCGTCACATCGAGGGTCCCGCCGCCTAAGTCGAAGACGAGGATCTTCTGCTCCTTGTCCGCCTTGTCGATCCCGTAGGCGAGGCACGCCGCCGTCGGCTCGTTGATGATCCGGAGGACCTTCAAGCCGGCGATCTCGCCCGCGTCCTTCGTCGCCTGGCGCTGGTTGTCGTTGAAATAGGCGGGCACCGTGATCACCGCTTCGGTCACCTGGTCGGAGAGGTAGGCCTCGGCGTCCTGCCTGACCTTCTGGAGGATGAAGGCCGAGATCTGCTGGGGGGTAAACTCCTTGCCGTGGATCCGGTAGATGTGGTCCGTCCCCATCTTCCGCTTGGCCGCCAAAACCGTCCCTTCCGGGTTGATCGCGGCCTGGCGCCGGGCCGGTTCCCCCACGAGCCGCTGGCCGTCCTTGGTGAAAGCGACGTAAGAGGGGAAGGCCTTGCCCCCGATCGTCGTCCCCTCCGCCGAAGGGATGATGTTGGGGCGGCCCCCCTCCACCACCGCCGCCGCTGAGTTGGAAGTGCCCAGGTCAATACCGATTGCGCGTGCCATGATCAGCTCTCCTTTTTCACCGCCACCTTGACCACCGCGTGGCGCAGTACTTTGTCGTTCATCAGGTACCCCTTGCGAAGCTCGGACAGAACCGTCGACTCCGGCGCGGCCCCGGTGGCCTCGTGGGCCACCGCCTCATGGCGGGTCGGGTCGAAGAGCTTCCCGACCGCCTCCATGGGGACCACCCCGTACGACTTTAAGAACGCTTCCAGGCGCCGGGCGATCATCTCAACGCCCAAGCGGAAGGTTCCGGCGGCCTCCTCATCGGCCGGAGCCGAGAGGGCCCGCTCGAAATCATCTAAAATCTCAATGAGCTGCCGAAGGAGCTCGGCGTTCGCCTGCTCCTGAAACTCCGCCTGTGATTTCAGCCACCGCTTCTTGGCGTTTTCGAAATCGGCCTGGAGCCGGAGGAGCTGATCCTGGAGTTTCTCGAGCTCTTTCTTCTCTTCTGCTTGCGTCTCTTTTGCCATCGCCTCAGAAGACCCGGCTCACCGCCTGGGCCATCCTGGCCACCAGCGCCGTCACCCGGGGGTAATCCATCCGGGTGGGCCCCAGAACGCCGATCGCCCCCATCCCGCCGCCGCGGAAGCGGTACGGGGCAGCCGCGACCGTGCAGTCGACGAGCGAGGTCCCCCGGTTCTCCGAGCCGATGTGGAGCTTCACCTCATCGGCGGCGAGGTCCTTCCGGAGAATCTCCGCCAGACCCTCTCTTCGGTCCATCTCCCTGAGGAGGCCCCGGGCCCGCTGGAGGTCCTGAAACTCCGGCGCCTCGAGAACCCGGCTGGCCCCTTCCAGGAGCACTTGGGCCTCCTCCTGGAAGAAAGGACCCACCGAGAGGAGCTCCATCGCCCGCTTGTAAAGGAGAAAGAGGGGATCGTTCGCCTCCAGGAGGCACCGCTCCAGGTAGCTGTGCACCTTGGAAAGGGGCATCCCGGAGAGCTCCTGGTTCAAGAAGCGCTCAATCCGGATGAGCTCATCGGAATCCAGCTCCTCCTCAAACTGCAGGACCGCGTGCTTGACCATCCCCTCCGAGGCGATCAAGACCCCCACCACCTCCCGCGGATCGGTCGGAATCAGCTCCAGATGCCGGAAGGAACCCTGAACCAGCGCCGGAACGAGAACGGCGCTCGCCTCGTTGGTGAGCTCCGACAAAAGGAAGGCGGCGTTCTGCAGGAATTCCACCGGGTCATCTCCCTTCGTCCGGGTGAGGGCATCCACCACCTGCTCCTCCTCCCGGTTCAACCGCTTCGGCTGCATCAAGAGATCTGCGTAATACCGGTACCCGAGATCAGTCGGAATCCGTCCGGCGGAGGTGTGGGGATGGGTGATGAGCCCTTGCTCCTCCAGATCCCCCATGACGTTCCGGATGGTGGCGGGAGAAACCCCAAACCGGTACCGCTCCCAGAGAAACTCCGACCCGACCGGCGCTCCTGACTCGGCATACGTCAGAACAATCGCCTCAAGGATTCTATGAGTCCTTGATTTTAAATGAGTTACAATCACTCTTCCCTCTCATTCTAGCACTCAATCGATTTGAGTGCTAACGAGAATCAATGTACCACATCCATTGAAATTGTCAAGGGGGGGTGGAACTTAAGAAGGGAGAATCAAGCCCGCTTTTTGAAGCTGGCCGTACAGGCGTTCCGGGAGCCGGCACTCCAGTTCAAGTTCTTCCCCGGCGGGGCGGCGGGAAATGACATGCCCCTGCCCGTAGATCGGTTTCACCCAGCGGTGGGCGGCGGGGGGCAGAAGCACCCTGGCAAACAGCATATGATGGCTGAAGACCGAGTCCAGCCGGTCCAGAAGGGTCGGAACCCCCCCTCCGGTGAGGGCAGAGATGAAGAGGGCCTCGGGAAACTGACGTTGAAGGGCCGCCAGACGAAAGGAATCCAGCCGGTCGATCTTGTTCATCACGAGGAGACGTTTCTTCCCGACTGATCCCAGGAGCTCCAGCACCTCCTCGACGGCGTCCGACTGCTCCTCGAGGAGAGGGCTCGAAGCGTCGCACAGATGAAGGAGCAGGTGGGCCTGGGTCGCCTCCTCCAGGGTGGCCTGAAAGGCCTCGATGAGATGATGGGGAAGGCGGTGGAGGAAGCCGACGGTGTCGGTGATCAAAACCGGCTGATGGCTGGGAAGGAGGAGCCGCCGGGAGAGGGGATCCAGCGTCGTAAAAAGCTGGTCCCTCGCGGAAGCCCCCGCCTGAGTGAGGGCGTTGAGCAGGGTCGTCTTTCCGGCATTCGTGTAGCCGATGAGGGCGGCGGTCGGCACCTCCTCTTCAACCCTTTTTCCCCGGGCGAGCGCTCTTCTTCGGCGAAGGTCTGAGAGCTCCTCTTTGAGCCGGCTGATCCGGAGGCGGATCCTCCGGCGGTCCATCTCCAGCTTCTGCTCACCGGGACCCCGGGTTCCGATGCCCCCTCCCAGGCGGGAGAGAAGGGTCCCCTTGCCTGCCAGGCGGGGGAGGAGGTACTCCAGCTGGGCCAGCTCCACCTGGACCTTCCCCTCCCGGGAGCGGGCCCTCCGGGAGAAGATGTCAAGAATGAGTTGGGTCCGGTCGATGATCTTCAGGCCGATTGCCTCTTCGAGGTTTCTCTGCTGGGTGGGAGAAAGATCCTCCCCAAAGACAGCCAGGTCGGCCCGGATCTCCTGGCCGCGGACTTTAAGCTCCTCCACCTTCCCCGTCCCCAGAAAGGTGGCCGGGACCGGCTCCTCCCTGCGGACCACCACCTCCTCCAGCACTTTGGCGCCGCTGGCCCGGCAGAGCTCCGAGAGCTCCTTCAGCGCCTCCTCTTCGGGCCAGGGATCCCGGAATTTCCGGCTGGAAAAACGGGCGAGAACAGCGAGGGCATTTTCCATCAAGCCCGGCGGCTGAGGATCATTTCGCACAGGGCCCCGGCGGAGAGGCCGTCCGTTTCGATCCACTGGACGGCGCTTTCATGCCTGAACCAGCTCAACTGGCGCTTTGCGTAACGGCGGGTGTTCCGCTGGATGAGGCGTTTCGTTTCATCGAGCTCCCGAAGGCCTGAAAGATGTTCGAACAGCTCCCGGTACCCCAAAGCCATCCGGGCGGTCTGGCTGAGCCGCCGCGGCAGGAGGGCCCTGGCCTCTTCCAGCCACCCTTCCTTAAAGAAGCTCTCCACCCGGGCCTCGATCTTCCGGTAAAGGGGCTCCCGGCCGCAGGCCAGCCCCACGCAATGGAGCGTTCTGCCGGGGCCCTCAGGGGCATGCTCCCCGTGCCAGGCGCTTAAAGTGCGGCCACTCACCAAGAAGACCTCGAGCGCCCGGACGATCCGCCTGGCGTCGTTCGGGTGGATCCTCTGCGCGGAGAGAGGGTCTTTCTCCTTGAGGAGTTCGTGCAGGGCGGGGAGCCCTTCCTTCTCGACCCGCTCCTCGAGGGAGATCCGCGTGAGAGAATCCCTCGGCGGGGCCCCGCAGAGGCCCCCGTTCATCAGCGCCTTGAAATAGAGCCCGGAGCCGCCGACTAAGATCGGGAGGCGCCCCCGCTTTCGGATCGCTTCAATCACCGGGGTCACCGACTCGACATACCGGGCGACGGAGAAAAGCTCCTCCGGCTCGGAGAGGTCCAGCCCGTGATGAGGGATCTCCAAGCGGACCGCGGCGGAGGGCTTCCCTGTCCCGACATCCATCCCCCGGTAAACCTGCATGGAGTCCACCGTCACAATCTCCGAGGGGAGCTCCCGGGCGATCTCCACCGCCACCTCCGACTTGCCGACCCCGGTGGGGCCGACTAGGGCGAGGAGCTGGATCGTCATGGCACCACCTTGCCGGAGAAACCCTCTTGCCTCAGGCGCTCGGCCTCCTCTTCCGCCGACTGCCTGTTCGCGTACCGGCCCACTCTCACCCGGAAGAAACGCTGGCCGTCGAGGAGGGTCTCGCTCACCGAGGCCTCATGGCCGCGCGCTTCAAGCTCCCGGGTCAGCTTTCTGGCGTTCAAGAAGGAACCGAAAGCCCCCACCTGAACCGAATAAACGAAGGAGTCCGACTTCAGGAGCTCCCTTGCCCGGGAAGCCCTCGGGCTCTCCGGCGCCTCGCTCAAGAGCCGCTCAAAGGAGGCCTTGGCCAGCTCCGGGTCCCGGAGCTTCAGGGCGCTCACCCCCTGCAGGTAAAGGAGCTCATCCTTTTGGGCCGGATCCATCCCGGCAAGAAGCGCTTTGGTCTTTGAGAGGACGGTTTCATGCTCCCCCTTGAGGTAGGCGGCCTGAACGGAAAGAAGCTCCTCTTGGGAAGCAAAAGCGGTTCCCCCCAGGAAGAGGGCCAGGCCCAATCCGGCGGCGATGAGCCCCTTGGCCCTTTTGACGCCGACTAAGCTGTGTCCCCGGACCGACTCCGCCTGGACCTGAATCAATTCCCCCGGCGAGGCCTCCCCCTGGAAATAAACCTTTCGGTTGGTCCGGCTCCGGCCCATTCCTCCCTGCTCCACCAACACCTCCACCGTCCGGCCGACCTGCTTCTCATCCTCTTCCCTGGAGATCCTCTCCTGGAGATGAAGCAGCTCCTGCAGGCGGCGCTCCTTCACCTCTCTGGGAACGTCGTCCACCCAGCGGGAGGCGGCGGCGAAAGGACGCGGAGAGTAGGAGAAGATGAAAGCGGAGTCAAACCGGGCTTCTTCGGCCAGCTGTAGAGTCGCCTCAAAATCGGCCTCCGTCTCTCCCGGGAAGCCGACGATGAAATCGGTGGTCACCGCCACTCCCGGCACGAACGACCGGAGAAGCGCAAGCTTCCTCAGATACTCGCCGGCGGTGTAGCCGCGGCGCATCTTCTTCAAGATGGGGTCGGAGCCGGACTGAACCGGCAGATGGAGATGTTCGCAAACATGCTCCAGATCCCGCATGGCGGTGAAAAGCCCCTCCACGGCGTCCCACGGGTGAGAGGTGATGAACCGAATCCGCTCAATGCCCGGCACGGCGTTCACCAGGGCAAGAAGCTCACCGAAGGAGACCGGCGGATCAAGCTTCTTCCCATAGGAATTTACATTCTGCCCTAAAAGCATCACTTCCCGATACCCCTGCCCCACCAGGCGTTTAATCTCTTCGATAATCTCTTCCGGTGGGCGGCTTACCTCCGGCCCGCGGGTATAAGGAATGATGCAGTAGCTGCAGACTTTATTGCATCCTTCCATGATGGTCACCAGCGCCGTCACCTTTCCGGAGTGGTAAGAGATGGTCTGGAATTCTTTTCGGACTTTCTCCTGGATGGCCATCATCGGTCGCCGCTCTTCGTAGATGGCATCGATCAGCTCCGGTACCTCATAAAGCTGTGACGGCCCGGAGATAAAGTCAACGTGCGGTGCCCGCCGGAAGATCTTCCCACGCTGGGCCTTGGCCATGCACCCCATGACGCCGATGATGAGTTCCGGCCTTTCCCGCTTGAGGTCCCGTAGCGTCCCCAGGCTGGACCAGACCTTATCCTCGGCGTGTTCCCGGACCGAGCAGGTGTTGAACAGGATCACGTCGGCCGCCTCCTCGGCATCGGTCAGGACGTACCCCTTCTCAAGGAGCAGGCCGGTCACCTCCTCCGCATCCCTCACATTCATCTGGCAACCATAGGTACAGACATACACGCGTCGGAGCATGTCGGCGATAACTCCTCCTTTCGTTGGGAGTTGCGTTGAGAAATCACTTCGGCGTACATCGTTTTGAAGGGTTCGTACAGCTCGAAACTCCGAATGGCCCTGTCCTGGATGACAACCCTCTTGAAGATCAGCTTCAGGAGCTGCTTCTTGCGGATGATGTCCAGCCCCTGCTTCGTCCCGTCGAAATCGTCCACCACCCGCCGCATCAGTTTCAGGTACTCCATCGAGCGCTCCTGCTCTACCAGTTGAAGCTCCAGCGCGGCAATCTGACGTTTCAGACGGGTCTCCTCGGCGCGCAGGGTGATGCAGTTATCCCCGTAGACTTCCTCCGCCAACTGCCCTTTCGAGTACGCCTTGGCAAGCCGGTCCTGCTCCGAGAAATTCTGCTTCAGCCGGGTCTTGAGCTCACCGTACTCCGTTTCCAGTTTCTCGTCCGGGAAGACCGCACGGTGCTTCGTCAACCGATCCAGCCGGCCGGAGCGGATGGCAGGGTGCGCAAGGAGCCGCTCCATGACGGCATAGACCTGCGGCTCCAGGAGATCGGCCTTGACGGCCGAATTCGGACAGTACAGATCGAGCGTCTGCCGCGCCGTGCAACGGTAATAGCGTGTCCGCCACTTGAGCTTGTGGTTCGAGGTCCCGCTGGAGGCCAGGAACTTGTGGCCGCACTGGCCGCAAAACAGAATACCGGAGAGCGGATACTCTTTGCTGGAGGTGCGACAGACCCCACCATGTCGGTGTAGAGCCATCCGGCGTTGAACCTCATCAAACTCCTCTTTTGAGATGATGGGGGTATGTTTGCCCTTGGCAACCACCACCTTTGATGGGTCGTTCTTCAGATACCGGTATCCTTTCCCGCCGGAGGTCTTCTGGCCCCGCTCATAATGGCGCAGGTTCCAACAGAGCCAGCCGGTGTAGACCGGATTCTTCAAGATCCCGCCGATGAAGTAGCTCATGAACGGCTTGCCGGTTCTGGTCAGATACCCTTTTCGCCCGAGCTCCCCGGCAATCCGCTGAGTGGAGAACCCGGACAGGTACAGGGCAAAAATCTCTTTGATCCTCTCGGCTTCCTCTGGAATCACTTCCAGCAGTTTCTTCTCTTTGTCGTACTGGTATCCGTAGGGAGAGAACCGAGCCCCATGCCAATTGCCGGCCTGCACGCTCTTGATCGTCCCAGGGATCACCCTCTCGGCCAGACGATTCCTCTCAAACTCGGCGAAGCTCCCCAGCAACTGCAACATGAGCCGTCCCGAGCTGGTGGTCGTATCAAAATCCTCCGTGGCCGATTTGAAACCGACTTTGAACGATTCGAGCTCCGTGACGACATTCAGGAGGTCGCGCTGGCTTCTGCAAAACCGGTCGAGCTTGTGAACCAAAACCAGATCAAAACGCCGTGCCTTCGCATCCCGCAACAGCCGCTGGAAAGCCGGTCGCTCCGTGGTGCCGGCTGAGACCCCTGCGTCTGCGTATATTTCTTCACCCGGCGGACCGACGATCTCCCATCCGTTTCGGCGGGCATAGGGGATAAGAAAATCCTTCTGATTTTCCAGGGAGTATCCTTCTACCTGCTCCCGCGTGCTGACCCGAATGTAAAGCGCAACCCTCATGCTTCTCTCATCGTCTGTGAATCTATTATACGGCGTCAGGCACCGTTCTCGGACTTTTCCTGCCATGCCGCTTGCTCAAATAAAACGCCCATCCGTTCCAGATCCACCCCCAGAAGCAGCTCCAATACCCTCCGCAATCTGGCCTGGGATTCCATCTCTCCCTCCCGGCATTCACAGTGGGCTTTATCGGTCATGGCCTGAGTGGGATGACTTCTATCGGCCAAACTATGTCGGGCACCTAACGCTTTCCTCACGATTCCCTTTACCGAAATCTAAAGCTGCTTCAAAATCACCTGATTCTGGATCACCCTGTTTTTGTCGATTCCTCCC
>JACPXR010000034.1 GCA_016196465.1 Candidatus Omnitrophota bacterium
AGCACCCCGATGATTTGTTCCTCCGTGTACCGTCTCCGGTTCATCTGAACCCTCCCCCCATTGCTTGTATCACCCGGAGACTCTCATAGCAATTGGCCCGGTTTTCGGGGGGCAGGTCAATTGATCAGCCACTTCTCGAACGTTCTCGATATTGGCCTTTCCAATTCCATGTATATGAAGACGCCTCTGTCCATATTTGTATCCTGTTTTGATTTTTTCGAGAGCTTCCCTTCTAATCTGTTCTTTACTCATAGCAGCATGAACAAATACTGCGAAACCCGATTCAACAACTATGGTTTCGTAACTCTGCTGAAACCTCTCCCTCGAGAAATCGAGGTCTGATTTCATATCCTCAAGCAAGGGAATAATCATGCTCTCAATGTACCCCGCACTACAAAGATTTGAAATCTTGGCTCCGCGATCGCCATACTTTCGAAATATGTCGTCCTTGAGTGGCTTAACGCTCCCGATCGGTCCCTCTTTGAATTTCTTCCGAATATACAGAGCAGCCCTAAGGATAGGGAGATCTGAGGAGGGAATATAGTCCCGCAACGCCTCCAGTATTTTCTGCATTTCGGGCAACTGCTCGCTATGTTTGATTTCTCTAACTATTTTTTCGGCAGATGTTTCTATCAGTGCAGAACCATCTTTTTCAACGGTATCTTTGATGGCCTCCAACACTTTGCCTTTCTCAGCGGCAGGAAGACCCTCAAGATCAATGTTAAGGACCCTTTTATCACTACCTAAAGAAACGGGTGAGTCTTTGTTAACAGTGATATTAATACGGACGTTGATTAGATTACGGAGGTCTACTTTTATGAGGTGCTTGAGCTTTTCCAGAAACGCCATATTACAGGCGATCGGCTAGCTCAATAAGGGAGGGCAAATCGGATTTGAAAAACAGGAGTGATCCCTTCTTGATTCCAGCGAACTCACCTTCTGTTATTTCATCCCCATCAACGGTCAAAACTTTCTGGCTAGGGTTATCTCGCTCGACAATATATCCTTCTTTGTCTAAACCAAGCCCAAACGCCTCCAGAATGTAATGTTTCGCGGCTTTGTCGAAGGTAATGGTCTCGCTCATTTTAACACCTCTCTCAAAATATACCCGAATCCGGAGGGCCAAAAGAAAAAATCATTCGGAAGGCCTTCAATTATACCTCCTCGCCACAGAAAATCGAACTGGAATATAAACTAGGGGTCGACCCATTTGCCGTGGGCCTGGATGAGCTCGATGAGCCGGTCGGCGGCGGCCTCGCTGGGGATGCCCCGCTCGACCATGGCCTTCCCCACGTAGAGGTTTGGGGAACGTTTTCCTTCCGGCCACGGGTTACGCGACGCGAGCTTTGAGATTCTCAACCTGAATCGCAGGATCTCTACGTCTGATTCCCAGATGTTTGGACGCGTCCAGGACTTCGATGCCGACGATCTCCTCGCGTGGGCCGAAATCCACGGCGATGTCTTCGGTCAAACGAACGGTCGTGACTTGGGTACGGCCACGCTTGAAGGAGAAGTATGCCGCATCCACCTGCGGATCGTATGAGATCTTCATCGCCTTGCCCCTATGTAGAAGACGTACACCGTCACCACAACGAAACGCTCGGCTTCTTCCACTACGATTGGCTGAACTTGCTTTCCTTCATAGTATACCCCCTTCCAGTGCTTCTCGAATTGGAAGTTCTTCCGAAACGCCAACCGACCTTGCTTCGCGGCAGCTTCCTCTCCTTCCCGAATCGTCAGCTGGACTTCCCGCACGGTCGCACCACGGTCCGCCAGTTGACTCTTCGCATGGCGGGAAAGAACGATCGGCTTGCGGGTCACCGAATTTAGGAGGGCTCCACCCACTTCCCGTGCGACCGGATCAGCTCGATCAGTTTCTCGTCCGCTTGGGCCGTGGGGACCCCCCGCTCCACCATCTCCTTGCCGACGTAGAGGTTCACCGTCCCGGGGGAGCCGCCCACGTATCCGAAGTCGGCGTCGGCCATCTCGCCCGGGCCGTTGACGATGCAGCCCATGACCGCGATCTTCACCCCTCTCAAGTGGCCGGTCTTCGCCTTGATCCGCTGGGTGGTCGGCTCCAGATCGAAGAGGGTCCGTCCGCATCCCGGGCAGGCGATGTACTCCGCCTTGACGGACCGGAGGCGGGCCGCCTGAAGGAGATTGTAGGTCAAGGTCAGAATCCGCTGGGCGGGGAACCGGGAGCGGATGACAACGGCATCGCCGATCCCGTCGACGAGCAGGCCACCCACCTGAACCGCCGCCTCGATGAGGAAGGTCAGGTCGTCCCGCTGAAATCGCCGGGCATCCCAAACCAGGAGGACCGGCCGGCGGTCCCCTGAGCGCTCCAGTTCACGGGCCAGCTTCCTTCCCTCGGCAAGCAGCTCCTCCGCCTCGAGGATTTGAAACTTCGGGGACGTCCCGTTCAGAACGAATTCGCACGGTGTCAGCTTGCCGCCGGCCTGGCGGGGATGAGGATGATCGCCGAACATCAACCCCACCTTCACCGGCTCCTCGCCGCCGATCGCCGTCGTCTCGTAGAGGGCGGGGGCGGTCCGATGCCGTTCCCAAGCGAACGGCCGGACCGGCTCGGGAAGGGTGAGATTCCGCCTCCACCGGCCTTCGGCCCATTCCGCCAGGGCCCGGGCGACCGGAATCTCTTTGACCGGATCCTCGGTGAGGGAGACCCGGATCGTGTCCCCGATCCCCTCGGCCAGCAGGACCCCGATGCCGAGCGCCGATTTGATCCGGGCATCCTCCCCCTCCCCGGCCTCCGTCACTCCCAGATGAAGGGGGTAGGGGGTCCCATGCCGCTTCAGGGCCTCCACGAGAAGGCGGTTGGCCTGGAGCATCACCACCGGGTTGGAGGCCTTCATCGAGAGGACCATCTCCTTAAACCCAAGCGATTCGGCGATCCGGACGTACTCCATCGCCGATTCCACCATCCCGGCCGGGGTATCCCCATGCCGGTTCATGATCCGGTCGGAGAGGGAGCCGTGGTTCGTCCCGATCCTCATCGCCCGGCCGAGGGCGAGGCACTTCTGGGCGAGCGGCTTGAAGACCTGCGTGATCCTCTCGATCTCCTCCTCATACTCCCCGTCGGTGTATTCCCGTTTCGCGAACCGCTTCGAATCGGCGAAGTTCCCAGGGTTGACCCGCACCTTCTCCACGTGCTCCGCCGCCTCCAGGGCCGCTGGCGGATTAAAATGGATGTCGGCCACGAGGGGAACGTCCATTCCCCTGTCGGCCAGGCGCGACTTGATCGCGGAAAGGGCTTTCGCCTCGGCGGTGGTCTGGGCGGTGATCCGGACGATGTGACAGCCGGCCTCCTTCAGGGCCGCCGTCTGCGCGGCGGTGGCCTCCACGTCCTGCGTCACCGTGGTGGTCATCGACTGGACGGCCAGAGGGGAGTCCCCTCCCACGGGAACCTTCCCCACCGCGACGGTGTGGCTTTTTCTCCTCACCTTGGAAGAAACTTCTCCACGATCTTGAACTTCACGAGATCATTGTAGGTCACGACCACGAGGAGGAAAACCAACAGCCCCACCCCGAGCCGGGTCATCATCTCCTGGGCCCGCGTGGAAACCGGCTTCCCCTTGAGGCGCTCCAAGCAGAGGAAAAACAGATGCCCCCCATCCAGGACCGGCACCGGAAGGAGGTTGAAGAACCCTAGGCTCGTGCTCAAGACGGCGACGAGCTGAAGCAAAGAGACAAACCCCTGCTGGGCCACGGAGGAGGTGATGTAAAAAATCCCGATCGGCCCCGTGACCGATTCTTTGACGGAGAGCTCCCGGGTGAGCATCCGGCCGATGGCCTGCACGGTCATCTGGGTCAAGAAGACCACCCGCTCCGCCGATTTGACGAACGCCCGGGGCGGGGAGTAGCGCCTGATTTCCACCTCATCGGAAGGGGTGATCCCGACCATCCCGATCCGGACCCTCGCCCCGAGAAGGTTCTTCGCCTCCTTCACCCGGGGGACAACGGCAAACGCCATCCGCTCGCCCGTCCGGTCGACCACGAGCTCCACGGCGGAGGTCTCCGCGTGGATCCACCGGGTGACTTCCTCCCAGCTCGCGACCGGCCGGCCGTTCACC
>JACPXR010000044.1 GCA_016196465.1 Candidatus Omnitrophota bacterium
AGCCTTTTCTACGAGAAAAACGAAATCCGTCCCACATCGGTCACTGCAATTTCCGTGCGGGCGCTGTATAATGAAAGGGAGATCGCCTTCCGGTTCACCTGGAACGATCCGAACGAAACCAAAACGGCTCCCGCGGACGGGCTGGCCCTCGTCTTCCTCCGAGACCGGCGGCAAAAATTCCAGGTTGGCTCCTTAAGGGGATGCCCCCTCTGGGCGGACGCGCCGGGGTTGGACATTCGCCGCTGGTCGCCCCTGGAAGAAGCGGCGGAGGATTCCAAAGCTTCCTACAGCCAGGGGCAGTGGAACTTGCTCCTGAAGCGTCCACTGGAGAGCCGGCAACCGGTCTTGATGGGCGTCGCGGTCTGGGACGGGGCCAACGGCGAGGAAGGCCGCAAGCGCTCCAATTCCAACTGGGTGGACCTCCTGTTCGCCCCTGGGACCTTGAAAGGAGACTCAAAATGAAATCGATCATGAAATCGGTCGGAATCGTCGTGATCTCCCTCTTTCTCGTTGCCGGAGGAAAAACGGAGGGCTCCTCCCTTCCCGCCCCGCGAGTTCCGGAGGCGGCCGCGGCGACCGGCAGCGGGGCCTTAAGCGGCAAGGCAACCCTCTCGGGAGCGGCGCCGGCCCAGCAGAAGGTCAAGATGTCCGCGGACCCCGTCTGCATGGCCCAGCACAAGGAGCCGGTCTTCACCGAAGAGGTGGTGGCGGCCAACGGGGCCCTCGCCAACGTCTTTGTCTACGTGAAGGAGGGGGCCAAGGGAGGTCCTTACCCAGCCCCGACCCAGGCAGTGGTGATCAACCAGGAGGGATGCGTCTACCGCCCCCACGTCTTCGGGATCCGGGTGGGGCAGCCCCTGGAAATCCTCAACTCCGATTCCACCCTTCACAACATCAACGCCCAGCCCAAACAAAACAAGAAGTTCAACATCGCCCAGCCGGTCAAGGGGATGAAGACGGTCAAGACCTTCGACAAGCCGGAGACGGCGATCCCCTTCAAGTGCAACGTCCATCCCTGGATGAACGCCTACGGCCACGTGCTGGACCACCCTTTCTTCGCGGTCACCCAGCCCGACGGCTCCTTCACCCTGTCCGGGCTTCCGGCGGGAACCTACACGGTGGAGGCCTGGCATGAGAAACTGGGGGCCAAGACCCAGACCGTCACCCTCGCCGACGGGCAAACTCAGCAGGTGAACTTCAGCTTTTAATGCTCCTGCCGGAGAACGTCTCCACCTACGGCGCCCAGATCGACCGGCTCTTCTGGGCGATCCTGTGGATCACCGGCCTTTTCTTCCTCCTCGTCCAGGGAGGGCTTTTATATTTCACGGTCAAGTACCGGGCCCGCCCCGGAAAGCGGGCCTCCTACGTCCACGGCAACACCGTCATCGAAATCGTCTGGACGGTGATTCCCGCCCTGATCCTGGTGGCCCTCACGGTTTGCTCCCAACGGTTGTGGGTGGAACTCCGCTCTCCCGGGCGGATTCCCCCCTCGGCGATGCCGGTGAGGATCCTCGCCGAGCAGTTTGCCTGGAACATCCGCTACCCGGGGCCCGATCAAGAGTTCCAAACCCCCGACGACGTGACGGCCTTGAACCAGCTCCACCTGCCCGTCGGAAAGCCGGTCCTGATCCAGCTCGAGTCGAAGGACGTGATCCATTCCCTCTTCATGCCGGAATTCCGGGTCAAACAGGACGCCGTTCCCGGGTTGACGACACAGGTTTGGGTCGAGGCGACGAAGGCCGGGGAGTACGAGATCCGGTGCGCGGAGTTCTGCGGCCTCGGCCATTACCGGATGCGGGGGTTCGTCACCACCGATCCCCCGGAGGCGTTTGAGAAGTGGCTCAGGGAGACCCAGGCCAATGAGTGAACATCCCAAGAAACAGGGCTTCATCCGGACCTATATCTTTTCGACCGACCACAAGACGATCGGCATCCAGTTCCTTTTTACCTCCCTTGTCTTCATGGTGTTCGGGGGGTTGCTCGCGATGCTGATGCGCTGGCAGTTGGGCTGGCCGGGGAGCCCCGTGGGCTGGATGGAGAAGATCGCCCCGGACGGAATGCCGGGCGGGGTGATGCTGCCGGAATATTACAATATGCTCTTTACGATGCACGGATCTGTGATGATCTTCTTCGGGATCATCCCCCTCCTGGCGGGGGCTTTCGGAAATTACCTCATCCCGCTGAAGATCGGGGCGCCGGACATGGCCTTTCCGCGCCTGAACATGCTCTCCTACTGGCTCTTCCCCGTAGCCGCCGTCACGGTCCTGGCCGGCTTTTTCGTCGAGGGAGGAGCCGCCTCGGGGGGATGGACCGCGTATCCTCCTCTCGCCGGAACCAAGGCCACGATGGGGGCGGGGCAGACCTTCTGGACCGCTGGGATCATCCTCCTCGGGTTTTCTTCCATCCTCGGAGCGGTGAATTACCTCACCACGATCATCAACCACCGGGCCCCGGGAATGAGCTTTCACCGGCTTCCGATCTCGATCTGGGCGCTGTTCACCACGGCGGTCTTGACTGTCCTGGCGACACCGGTCCTGGCTTCGGCGCTGATCCTCCTCCTCCTCGACCGGACCGTCGGGACGAGCTTCTTCCTTCCCGCGGGGATGATCGTCGACGGCAATCCCCTTCCCCATGCCGGTGGACAGCCCCTCCTCTGGCAACACCTTTTCTGGTTCTACTCCCACCCGGCGGTGTACATCATGATCCTGCCGGCGATGGGCTTCGTGTCGGACATCCTGCCGACCTTCTCCCGGAAGCCGATCTTCGGCTACAAGGCGATCGCCTACTCGGCGGTAGCGATCGGGGCGGTGGGCTTCCTCGTCTGGGCGCACCACATGTTCCAATCCGGCATGAACCCGGCGCTGGGGACCACCTTCATGATCTCGACGATGGCGGTGGCGGTCCCCACGGGGGTCAAGGTCTTCAGCTGGCTGGGGACCCTCTGGCGGGGGGCGATCCGCCTGACGACACCGATGCTCCACGCCCTGGGGTTCATCTCGATGTTCATCATCGGGGGCCTGACCGGCATCTTCCTCGGCTCGACCCCGGTGGACATGGTCCTCCACGACACCTATTTTGTCGTCGGGCACCTCCATTACGTCCTCTTCGGGGGCTCCCTCTTCGGGGCGTTCGCCGGCATCACCTTCTGGTTCCCCAAGATGTTCGGGCGGAAGATGAACGAACGCCTGGGGAAGAGCCATTTCTGGCTGACCTTCTTCTTCTTCACTTCGGTGATGTTCCCCATGTTCGCGCTGGGCTTAGGGGGGATGCCTCGCCGAATCTACGACTATACCCAGTACCCGGGCCTGGTCCATTTTCAGGGATTGAACCGGATGATGTCGATCGGGGCTTTTCTTCTCATGGCTTCCCAGCTCATCTTCGTCTACAACTTCTTCCGCTCTCTCTTCAAAGGAGAGCGCTCCGGCGAAAACCCCTGGGAAGCGACGACCCTGGAGTGGACCACCCCCTCCCCCCCTCCCCACGGGAACTTCGCCGCGACCCCGAGGGTCCACTGCGGGCCGTACGAGTATTCGGTGCCCGGACACCCCCGGGACTGGCGGATGCAGACCGAGGAAGGGGGGAAAGACCGCGGATGAGACCCTTCGCTTTCATCACGGCGGTCTTGAGCTTCCTCCTCATCGTCGCCGGGGGGCTCGTCACCTCCACCGACTCGGGCCTTTCCGTGCCGGACTGGCCCCTGTCGTACGGGAAGCTCTTTCCTCCAATGGTGGGGGGGATCCGCTTCGAGCACACTCACCGGATGATCGCCTCCGCTGTGGGGTTGATGACCCTCCTCTTGACCGTCTGGATTCTCCTCCGGGAAACAAGGAGGGGGATACGCCGCCTCTGTCTGTTCGCCCTGGGCCTCGTCGCCTTCCAGGGGATCTTGGGGGGGCTGACCGTCTTGTGGCAGCTTCCTCCTCTTCTGAGCATCGCCCACGCCTGCATGGGGCAGACCTTCTTCGCCGTGATGGTGGTTCTGGTTGACTTGCTGAGGGGTAAGACCCTTCAGGGTCTTACCCCTTCAGGTTTCTGGCTTTCCACGAGCGCCACCCTGGCCATCACTCTTCAGCTGATCTTGGGGGCGGCCCTGCGGCACACCGGGGCGGGCCTTCCCTTGCATCTCTTTTGGGCGGTGGTGGTGACGCTCCTCGTCTGCCTCTGGGCCGGAAAGCTCTGGAAAGAGCAGCCAAGGGCCGCCCTCTGGATGGGAGGGTTGATGGTTCTCCAACTTGCCCTCGGAGGGTTGACTTTCTTCGCGCGAAACACAGTCCTCCTTCCCACCGCCCATGTGGCGGTGGGGGCGCTGCTCCTGGCGACCTCATCCCTTCTCTCGGCGCGCCTGGCCAAGTCGGTCAAGGGGCCTGACGTCCGGGTTTATCTGGAGCTCACCAAGCCGCGGCTGACGGGGCTGGCCCTCATCACCGTCTTGATCGGATTTCTTCTCGGATCCCGGGGACCGCTCGACCCCCTGAAGCTCTTTCTCACCCTGTTGGGAACCGGACTGGTCGGTTCGGGGGCCGGGGCGCTCAACCAATACCTCGAGCGGGAGGCCGACGCCCGGATGAAAAGGACCTCCGGCCGCCCGCTTCCCTCGGGGCGGCTCACGCCCCAAGAAGTCCTCCCTTTCGGGGTGCTCCTCTCATCGTCCGGGCTCCTCACCCTCTCTTGGGGGTCTCATCCTCTGGCCGGAGGGCTCTCTGCGATTACGCTGGCCGTCTACCTGTTCCTCTACACCCCCTTGAAAACCCGCTCGGGGTTGTGCACCTTGATCGGAGCCGTTCCCGGGGCCATCCCTCCCCTGATCGGCTGGGCCGCCGCGCGGGGGAAACTCGGCCTGGAGGCGTGGCTCCTTTTCGCGATCCTCTTCCTGTGGCAGCTTCCCCATTTTCTGGCGATCGCCTGGCTTTACCGGGAGGATTACACGCGCGCCGGTTTCCGGATGCTGACCGTCCTGGATCCCAAGGGGGACCTCGCCTTCCGGCAGATCATCCTCTATCTGGCGGCCCTTCTGCCGGTCTCTCTTCTTCCTTCCCTGTGCGGGATGAGCGGAGGGTTTTATTTTCTGGCCGCCCTCACCAGCGGGACCCTCTTTCTCGGGGTCGGGCTTTTCACAGCGAGGAGCCGCTCCGGTGAAGCGGCCCGCCGGCTTTTCGCCGTGTCGGTCGCTTATCTTCCGTTTCTCTTGTTGACGATGACGCTGGACCGGGTCCTCTGACGATGAGCAACACTGGAATTTCCTCCCAGAAGCTGGGGATGTGGCTCTTCCTCGCCTCGGAGGTGATGTTCTTCACAGGTCTCATCGGGGCTTACGTCGTCCTCCGGGCGGGAATGAGCCACTGGCCCCATCCGGGGGAGGAGCTCTCCATTCCGCTGGCGGCGCTGAACACCTTCATCCTCCTCTCCAGCTCGATGACGATGGCGATGTCGGTCGCGGCGGTCCACGAAGCCGACCTCGGGCGGACGCGCCTCTTCCTCCTGGCCACCCTTCTCCTCGGTTCGGCCTTCCTCGGGGTCAAGGGGGTGGAGTACTCCATGAAATTCGCCCACGGCCACTTCCCGGGAAGCGGCCTCTTCTTCGACTGCTA
>JACPXR010000045.1 GCA_016196465.1 Candidatus Omnitrophota bacterium
ACGGAGAAGTCGCTTAAGAGGTGTCCGGCCGGGTCGAGGGCCTGCGCCCGCACCCCGGATGGGCTGGGCAGGAGATCATTCTCGCTGATCTCAGGAACAAGCTTCTTTAAGTCCTGGGTAAATCGCTTTTTGCTGAGGGCCCGCGCCCACTCCATCCAGCCGGTTTCCCAGTGGCGAAGGCCCATCTTCCAGAATCCTCTGAACCGAAGCATCCGCAGCGTTTCCTTCAACGAAAAGTCCCCCCGGGAATATCCCTCCCGTTTAAAGCTTAAGACGGCGCTGGGTCCGGCCTCGACGGAGCCATCGATCCGATGGGTGAAATGAACCCCGAGGAAGGGAAATCGAGGATCCGGCACGGGGTAGAGGAGCCCCCGGATGAGTCCACGCCGCTCTCGCCGGAGCAGATAATAATCTCCCCGGAACGGGATGATTTGACAGGAGGGCCGACTCCGGGCCATTCGGGCGATGGAATCGGCATGGAGTCCCGCGCAATTGATCAAGGCGCGTCCCAGGAAATCCCCCTCCGGGGTCCTCAGGCGGAAGAGGCCCTTTGCCCTCCGGATCCCAAGGAGAGGACAAGAGAGGTGGACCTCTCCTCCCTCTTCCTGAATCTTCCGGGCCAGGGCGCCGGCCACTTGAACGAAGTCCACGACCGCCGTCTCCGGGACATGCAAGGCGCCCAACCCCTGAGCGTGAGGCTCAAGCTCCAGGAGCCGTTCCGGCCCGATGAGGGAAAGGCCCAAGAGGCCGTTTTCCACCCCCCGCTGGTAAAGGGCCTGAAGCCTGGGGACCTCCAAGGGATCGGTCGCGACAATCACCTTCCCGCAAACGCGGACCGGAATCCCTTCCTCCTCGCAAAAACGCTTCATCCGTTTCGCTCCAGAGACGCAAAGCTTCGCCTTCAGGCTTCCGGGCGCGTAGTAAACCCCCGAGTGAATGACGCCGCTCGAGTGGCCGGTTTGATGTCGGGCGAGGGCCGGTTCCTTTTCAAGGAGGCAGAGCCTCAACTTTCTGAAGCGCTTTTTTAAGGCATGGGCCACTGAAAGGCCGAGAATGCCTCCCCCGATCACCACCACGTCAAAAAGAGGATTTTTCAGATCTTTTGAAGTTGACAACTCCCCTTCTCCATGACATCATGTTCAACCAATGAACAGGTTCCGCGCCGCCCCCAGATTCCAGAGCCCTCTCCGGTGACCACCGCCATTGTCGTTGGAGGCGGACCTGCCGGCTGCGCCGCCGCCTACTACCTGAAACAGAAAGGGTTAAGCGATGTCACGATCATAGAAAATTCAGAAGTGGGCGGCTGCGCCCGCACCCGGAGCTACCAGGGAATTCCCTACGAGTTCGGCCCGCAGATCATGTTCACGGACAAAGAGCATCTGCGCAAGATCTTTGAGACCTGGCTCACCCAGCACAAACCCCCCTCCCCCGATGGAGAGTACCATTATGTCGTCTCTGTCGAGGGCACGATCGACGATGTCCACGATTTCCCCATCACCGTCAAGAACATCCTGAAACTCCCCAATCCCGAGCAGGCGATCTGGGAGCTTTACCAGATCGATCCGGACAAGCCCGATTATACCAACTTTGAGCGATATGCCGTCTCCCGGGTTGGCCAGACCCTTTACGAGACGTACATCAAGAACTACAACCGGAAGGCCTGGCAGATGGACCCCCGGGAGATGGACACCGACTGGGTGAATTTCAGGCCCCTCACCCTCAAGCGGGTGAACTCCCGCTTCTCAGGACAGTGGCAGGGGCACCCCGGCGATTACAACCCGATGTGGCGGGCGATGACCCAGGGGGTGAAGGTCGAGAGGGGAAAGGCGAGATTCGATGACGAGCTCCGGTGTTACATCAACGGCTCTCCCTTGAAGGCGGACGTGATGGTTTCCACCATTCCCATCTCCGAGGAACTGGAATTCATCAACACCTGCCTCGTTTTTGTGGCCGTGAAGTGCGATCATTTTTGCATGCCGGCCTGCTTCACCACCTTTCCCAACACCTATGATTTCGTCCGGATCCTGGAGTACAAACAGCAGTTTTTCGTCGAGTCCGAAACCTCCCTGCTTTCCTTCGATTTCCCCTGGCGCCGCCAGTGTCCCCTCGACAAATTCGTTGAGGAGGCCCTCTGGTTTTGCCGGAACATCCTCAAGAGAGAACCGGTCGAACACTGGGTCGACAACCGGGAGCGGATCTATCCCCTGGCCACCCGGAAGAACCTTCAGCTCTTTCAGCACAAGCTGGAACAGACGCGCCACTCGAACGTGATCCCCATCGGGCGGGCGGGGATGCATGCCTACTGCTCCAAGGACACGGCGATCCGGATGGGCTTGGAGACGGCCCAGCATCTGGAGGAGCTGATCCATCCGGAGAAAAAGGTGAACCGGCTTCTTGAGATGCGCAAGGACCTTCATTAAGCGATGCGCACCGTTTTCTTCGGTCCTTTCATTGGCGAGTTCGGCTGGGAACTCTCCTTCTGGCACGGCTGGGTGAGAAAGATGTGTCGGACCGAGTTTCAAGGGGATCGGAAGATCGCCTCTTCGTACGCGGGCCGCCGGCCGTTCTATCCATCCGTCGATGAGTTCTGGCCGATTCCGGACTCCTTCCGGAGGGAAGTCGCCAGCGCCCACGGCTACATCGCCGACGGCTGGATCGGGGGTTATCCGGGAAGACGAACCTGGAGGTATACGCTTCGTTCCTTCGTCGGGGACCTCCGCCGGGGCAGAAGGCCGGAGAAGGTCCTCACGGAGGAGCCGCTTCCCCTGCCGCCGCTGGCGCCGAAGGCCGAGGCGCTGTTGGGCCAGATGAAGAGGCGCCTGCCGCCCGAGACGATCTTCTTCACCCCGTGGAAATGGAACCGCTGGGAACCGGACCGGCTCGAATTCGGCGTCGAATGGCTCCCATCCGATGGAGAGGGCGGGGCCCGGTTGCGAGAAAGGGGGATCGATCTTCAGGATCAGTGGTTTGAGCCGCTCGAACCGACCGAGGAGGGAAGGCGGGAATTTTCGAGCCGGTTCGATGAAAAGGGGAGGCTGATCGCCCTCTTCCCGCGGCACCGGAATCTCCGCCGGCCAGAGAAGAACTGGCCCCGGGAGAAGTACTTGGAGCTGATCCAGCGCCTTCAGACCGCCTGGCCGGAGATGACCGTGGGGCTCTTTGGGGAACCGGGGGGGGCCTATTTTTCGGAGGGGGTGCCGGAAGGGTCCCTGGATCTGATCAACGTCCCGGCCTCCCTTCGGATGGACATTCAAATCGCGGCGTTGAAGCAGGCGCGGATGGCCCTGGGGGGGATCTCGGGGGCGATGCTGGTGGCCCTGGCGGCCGGCACGCCGTCGTTGATTTGGGGTTATGCCGCCGAAGGGGCCCGTTACCACCGGGAGAATGTCCTGGGGACGCCCCTCATCTACCATGCCGATTCGAATGCCTCTGTGGAAGCAGTGCTGGAGCTGGCCCGGTCTCTTCAGCGGATGTCTTCTCCCACGGCGACCAGGCCCTTGGAAGTGACAAAATGAGCGCTCTGGGCCTCCTGCAGGATCTCCTGGCGAGAAAAGTCCTGCTTCCCCCCTCGGCCAAATCGCCTCAGGACCCCGACGCGTTTCAGGTCCAACGGGTCAAGGACAAAGCGGTGCTCCATTACCGGATCCAATACCATGCCGTGACCACCCACCGGCCGGTTTTTCGACAGATCGAGCTGCCCCTGTCGTTCTACGAGAAGCGCAAAGGCCGGCTTCTCGATGAAGTTGAAGGGGAGCTCATCACGGTCGTGGAGTTCGGCGTCTGGAGAGGGGCCTTCCTTGAGAACCTGGCGATCCACGCGGAAGAGACGGGGAAGAAGCTGAGGATTTTTGGATTCGACACGTTTGAGGAGTTTCCAGACCGGTCGACCCCTGGCGACCTGAAGACGAGGACGTTGGAGAAGTACCATTTGGCGCTGGAGACGACAAAGCCTTTTCCCCAGGAGGAAATCAAGAAACGCCTCGGGACCTATTCTTCGATCGCGGAGCTTCATTGGGTGGCCGGCGACATCACCCGGTTGACCCCGGCGAAGATTGCCCCGGACCTGGTCCACTTTGACATGGATCTTTACGAGCCCTTCTTCAGCGCGATGAAGTGGATCGGCAATGTCAGGACGACCCGGCTGATCGTGGACGATTATTACCAGCCTTCCTGGACCGGGATGGTGGACGCGGTGAACGGGTTCGCCGGTCAGCACGGCCTTTATCCGGTGAACCTCAGCGATTACTTCCGGGTAGAAAGGAGCCACCGGACCCAATGGATCTCGCTTCTGCTGCCTCTGCTGCGGTAAAGGAGGCCTCCCCCGGGGATCCTTGGATCGGGCAGGTGCTCGAGTCCGCGTTTGAGGAACTCTTCTACTACCGGGGGCTGCTGGCCGCCTTGGAAGGCCGTCCCCATCGGAGGCCCCGGTTTGCGGTTCGGACGTTCATCTATCGCCGGATCTTCGCCTCCCGTTGGCGCTCGGCCGTCTGGAAGTTCCGGCGGATGCTTTGGAAGGGGATCCGGTCGGTTTATTTCGGTTACTGACCCATGCCCAGTCTGTTGAAGGGGGTTGAGCGGAGGGTGCGGACCGGTTTCTCGGTCTGCGCGTGGCGTCTTCTGGGAAGGCGGCGCTATTTTCAAGCGGAGGCGTTCCTCAAGCGGCCCGATGGGTCTAAAGGTGAGGGGGATCTGGCGCTCAAGAAGGTCCGGTTGTACGAGGATGGCTTTGTCACTTTGAGCTCGAACCGGTACGCCCAAGCCGCGGGGATCGCCCTGGCCGCCTTCCGGAGGGATTTTGAGGAGGCGATCCGGATCTATGAGGCCCCGGGGCCAAGCGGCGGAAGGATTGTCCGGATCGACGATCAGAAACGGTGTTGGAGCTGGATTGCCGATTCCGGGGTGATCCGTCTGCTTTACGAGGACCGGGGTCATCCCCTCTACGAAGGGATCTTCGGCAAGGGACACTCCCTCTCGCAGGCGCGCGGCGGGGCGGCCACCCTCCAGGATCTCTATGCGAGGTATCCGTTTGTTCAACATCTGGTGGAGGACCCGGACCTGGTTTCCATGGCCCGGTACGCCAACGGCGGGGATTCTTCTCCGATCGCCATCCAGATCGAGAGGAAAGTCCATTCGGAAAAGCCGGATTACAGCTTTCTCCATTTTGACACGATCCGTTCCACCTTGAAGGCCTATCTCTACCTCACCGACGTGGAAGAGGGCTGCGGGCCGCTGGCAATCTCCAAAGGGTCCCACCATTGGAAGCGCCACCCCCTGATGCTGGAAGAGATCATGGCCAGGCGGAAGACCCGGTTTTCTCCCGAGGAGATCCGGCGTTACGGGATCTCCCCCCCGGTGCCGATCCATGGGAAGGCCGGCTCCCTGTTTTGCTTCACTTCCAACGCCATCCACTCGGCCACCGATGTGGCCCCGGGAAGGGAGCGCTGGTCGGTCCACCTGTATTACTACAGTCTACGGAGGTATTCTTCGGATTGGTCTTAAGAGCTGGTTTCAAAACCTCCCGTGGCCGCGCTTAAGCTTAAATGCAAGCAGGGCAAGGAGCGAGGAG
>JACPXR010000021.1 GCA_016196465.1 Candidatus Omnitrophota bacterium
TGGTTGTTTCCTGAAGAAGTAGCCCTTCTTCATGTCAAAATCCAGTTTGAGCCGTGCGGTGACGATCAGCCAGGTTCTTCTGGGGCCCAGGTCCAGATTGAAATTCCGCCCGTCAATCCGGCCCAGCGCCTGATGGATCTGTTCCGGAGAGATCGGGTTGTAGTGGGCCAGAGGCACGGCGGGGATTTTCTTGTCCTGGGAGAGGGCCTCCTCGATGACGTAGAGCGGATACTGCCCGCGGACGACGTAAAGAAACTCCAGGTCTGTCTCTTTGAGATTCTCAAGGTACCGGTCCTTTCCAAGCCCCAGCCGGAGGAACTCCTTCGTGTCCAGCTCAAGGAGCAAAGGGATTATGACGAATGGAATCGGCAGAACGGTGAACGTTTTCTCCATCGTGGCCCGGAGCCCGCGGGGGTTTTCGACCGTCACGTCGTAATGCCCCGGCGGCAGGTGAGAGGGGCCCGCCTCAAATTCAATGCGGGTGGGCGAAAGACGGGTGTTCCAGTACGGCCCCTGGTCGGGCTGACCGGTGGTGACGCCAAGGGTCACTGAGCATTTCTCATGAAAATTTTCACCCACGATCACCACCCTTCCACCCGCTCCCTCCTTGAGGAAATCCACCGCAATCCTCTCGTTGGAAAGCAGCTGCACCCCATCGATCCGAGGAGGGTGCACCGCCTCGATTGCCTCCCAGAGGGCCGCCTTGGAGCCGTCGGTGTTCGTGACAAAAAGGTGATGTTGCCCAGCGGGCAGAGGGGGAGGAAGAACCGCTGTCAGGCGGCCGGGGGATTCGTACGTCACCTCTTGGACGAGGACCTCATCCAGGTGCACCATGCTCTTTCGCTGAAAATTCTTTCCGAGGATGGCCACCCTTCCCCCCTCCTCAGTGTTGAACCAGGTGGGGATCACCTGGGTGATCTCAGGGTCCCAGGCGAAGATGCTTTTGGTCAGGTAGTACCCAAAGGGGGCCATGGCGGCCAGCACGAGGAGAATGCCGGCGTCCAGCAGGTTGAGCCGTCCCAGGAACCGGCCCCTCTCGTCAACCAGCTGCATCCCGCCTCCCCTCGAGGAGCCCCCAACAGCCGACGCACGCCAAAAGGATTACATAAGGGCTCACCATGTCGCGAACCCTAAAGAGGGTCCCGATGTTTCCTCCGGTGACCGCCCCGATGAAAACCCACGCCGACAGAAGAAGCACCAAGGGCAGCCCTCCCCGGGGATAGAGACGAAGGGCGAGGAGGGCCCCGAGGAAAGCAGGGGGCAGGAGGAAATACCAGAGAACCATCTGGGGATAGGTCAACGAAGTGAACAGGGTCTCCACCCGCCGGGGGAGCGGTTCCAGAAGATAATGCCCAAGGGCCTTGACGATTCCCCGCAAGAGGAGCGGGCCGTCAATCTTCCCATCCCGCACCCCCTCCTGGACCGCTTCTCTGGAGTAGAACTGATCGGGGAGGTACCGGTAGACCGTGCCTGGAGTCGTGATGTGACCCACATGAACGACCAGGGCGTAGGTCAGCGCGGGCTTCAGATGGGCCCGCCCGTAAACGGCTCCCAACAAAACCAAGAGGACCGCCAAGAGCTTCCAGGGGAGCCGGAACCGGCCCGTGAGAAAGGCGGCCGCGACCAGAGATCCCGCCAGCGCCGCCGTGTAGATCCCCGTTCTCAGGTGCGCGTGAAGCGCGAAGGCGGCCCCAAAGAGGGACCCGTAAAGGATCCTCCGCTTCCAGCCCGGCCCCTTTTGGAACTGAATGAAACACAGAAGAAGCAGGGCGGTCAAGAGGATCAGAAGCGGTTCTTTCAGGTTGGTGACCGACCAGAGGAGGATCGAGGGGAAGAAGGCGCAGATCCCCGCGGCCCACCGGGCGGCGGGGATCGGGAAGAGATTCCGGAACACGAGAAACAGGACCGGCCCCATCAAGGCACCCAGCAGGCCGTTGATCAGCTTGACCGCCACCGGGCTGAAGCCGAACACGCTGTAGAACAGGGCGATCAAATGGAGATAGAAATTGTTCCCATACCCTTCCCGGTAATACTTTCGGATCATCGGAATGGTTCCCTTGGTCAGCTCTGAGAGGGCATAGCCGCGCTGGGAGTAATAGTCGCTGTCTCCCATCTGCAGGTACCGGCGGGTATGGTCCACGATGTTGAGGTTCAATTCATCTGGAGGCCCCAGCCGGGCCGGGACCTCCCTTTCCACAACACAGGCCAGGCCGTCCAGTCCGATGGAAAGAAAGGCGCGAACCAGAAATCCGGCGAGGAACAGCCAGAGGATGAAACGCTTGTTGTGAGGGGCCGCGCCCCTCCAGAGGCCCAGGGCGATCCCCGCGGCGAGGAGGATGAGAAACAGAGACCCCGGCGAGAAGGTCAGCCAGAGCCCCGCGAGCAGCCCCCAGCCCAGACCAGGAGCGGAAAGGCGAAGGGGGCGCTTCATCCTCGCACCCAGATTTCGTTGGCGTTGGGGGACAACCCCTCAGGGTCCCGCCAGGCGCACCGAAGGCCGAGCCCCTCGAGGAGACCCGCGCATTGGGCCCGGACGGCCGGCTCCGAGAGTTCAAGGAGCACCGATTGAAACGCCTTGTGCCGGAGCGTCTCGCTCGCCCCCTCCAAAATGGCCGGCTCCGTTCCATCCACGTCCAGCTTGATGAGCTGGGGGATCAGGCCCCGCTTCTTGCAGAATTCATCCAGGGTGATGGTTCCAACCCCTTCCCGAAAGAGGACCGGACGATGGGTCAAGGTTTGCGTCAGAGGCGCCTGAGACTCGGTGTGAAGGGCGGACCCCGGGGTGGCGTCCTGGACGTGCAGGAAACTGAGTCCCGTCTGGTTGCTTAAGGCCAGGGAGAAGGCCTCCACCCGGTCCTGCAGACTGTTGTGAAGGATGTTGTCCCGCAGCAGATGAAGGTTCGAGTACTCCGGCTCAAAAGCGACGATCCGGGCGTTGGGATGGCGCAGGGCCGCGTAGAGGGCGTAGAGCCCGATGTTGGCCCCGATGTCGAAGAGGGTGCCTCCGTTGGCCATCCCCCGGTCGATCCAGTCGAGGGTTTCCGGCTCCTTGGCGTTGTAGCTTTTCCACCGGTAATAGGTCATCCAGTTGTCGCACGGCAGGGTCAGCTCAAGCCCCCGCGTCTTGACCCGGCGCCTGGGCACCAACGCCCGCGCCAGCCTCCAGCGCAACCTCAAGAGGAGACTCGGCCAATCCTTATCCATGGGATTTTCCTTAAAAGAGTTCCGAACTTGTGGTCCAGCGTCGTGTTGGGACGATTGTCCGGTCGGTTTTGGACGGTGACCCGCCCTGGAGAGGCCGTTTTGAAGAAGATCCCCACCGCGGTTTCCGCGGTCCGGGTCTTGGGGAGGGAGATCTCCTTCGGCAGATCCCGGTTCAATTCGCCGCCCAGCACCCGATAACTCCGAAAGAAGGCCAGCTCCGCCCGGGGGGCGAGGCCTTGAAGCGCCCGAAGCAACTCCTCAAAGTTCATCACGAGGTAGGGAACCCATCCCGAACCGTACTGAAACTGACGGGAGCGATCGGGATTCCACTCGGTGGGCCCGACATCCCGAGTTCGCAGCCGGAGGATCAGGCCCCACCGGGCCAATCGGAGCAGCCGTTCGATGAACGCCATGGGCTGCGTCTGGTGGTGGACGACGTTGCAGGAATAAACAAGATCCACCTGGGAGTCGCCGAGGGCTTCGGCCAAGCGCCCGGCGAGATCCTCATCCGGTCCAACAGTGAGGAAACGGCCCTTCGGGTACTTTTCCGCCGCGCGACGAACGGCGTGTTGGGAGATGTCAATTCCGAGGTAGCGGAGGGCGGGATAGGCCCGCTGAACGTACCGGAAGAAATCCCCCGTGGCGCAGCCGACCTCCAGAAGCGTCCGGGGCTGAATCTGGTGAAAACGCTCTTTCAAAAGGCGGACGTCGTTTAAGGTTTCGTAGATTCGAACCAGGTTCCGGCCGTCCAGCGCTCCCCGAAAATCAAAGGAGTCGCTGTGCTCTTTCCTCTGCCATGGGCTGTACCAGGCGGTTTGAACCCTCATGCAACGGGGACCAGTCTTTGTCCATCCTGGAGAAACTGTTTGACCGTCTCCTTGCTGTAGGGGTGAACCAGCATCCCCTCCAACAGCTTCGGGGTGGCGGTGACAATGTCGGCCCCCGCCTGAAACCACTCGATGATGTTGAGCACTTCGCGGGTGGAGCCGACGATGATCTTCGCCGGAAGGTCGAAGGCGTCCAACAGCTCCCTCAAGCGGCGGATCTCCTCTCTTGAATCGTATCCCATGTTGTTGACCCGCCCCCCAAACAGGGAAACGTAGGTGGCCCCCGCCATGGCCGCCAAGAGGCACTGCTGGGCGCTCATCATGGCCGTGACGTTCACCCGGATGTTGTGCTCCTTTTCCAGTTCGTGGACCAGCTTCAGGTTCTCCGTTCCCCCCTCCGGCCCGTGGATCGTGATCTTCACGTTGATGTTGGCAGCCCACGCGGCGAACCGTCTGGCCTGATCCAGCATCCCCTCCGGCTCATTCGTGGTCACCTCTACCGAGACCGGCAGGGGATCCACCTGTTGGGCGATTTGCCGGCAGCGCTCCTCCATCCCCTCCCACCCATCCCTGATCCCCTCCTTGAGGAGGATCGTCGGGTTGGTCGTCACCCCCCGGATGATTCCAAGCTCCTGGTAACGACGAATCTCGCCCAAGTCGCTCGTGTCCAAAAAAAGGCCCGTCAATCTTCTCATCGCTTTGGCTCCTTCCCTTGAATCGCTGCCGCTGTTGTTTCCCATTTGTTGGGGCAGACCATGAGGCGCGGGTCTCCCACCAGGGCGTGCCAGATCACCGCCTGAAAGGCTTCGGTGTGGGCGGTGACGCAATCCGGATTGACCGTGGGGACCACCAAAACCAGGGTTCCGGCGCGGGCGGTGTGTCCGCCGTCCCTGCCCACGATTCCCAGCACGTCCATGCCGCGGGATCTGGCCTCATCGACGGCAGCAACCAGATTGGGGGAGATGTTCCGGTCCCGGCTTCCGCCCCCCACCGAAAAAACCATCAGCAGATCTTTGGATGAGGCCCTGGAGGTCTTCAGCCAGTCGGAAAAGGTCCGCTCCCACCCCTCATCATTGGTCCTGGCGGTCAGCTCGGAAACGTTGTCCACAGGGGTGGAGGCGTCGATTCCGGTCAGCTTCCTGAAGTCGTTGACGGCGTGAGAGCAGTTCCCTGCCGAGCCCCCCACGCCGCAGAGGAAGAGCCGTCCCCCCTCTTCCCGAAGGCGGACCAGCCGCTCCACCATCCGGTCCAGCGTTCCTAAGTCCAGCCGCCGAAGGATTTCGGCGCAGTCGTCAAAATACCCTTTCAGATGCTCGGAGCTCATTTAGGATTTCCTGGCGACGATCCGGGCGAAGGAGCTGAGGGCCTTTTCCTGAAGAAACAGCTGGAAGGCCTCTCGGACCGGCGCTTCGGACTCGACCACCTGCCGCTCAAATCTCCCCAGGGGAAGCCCCTGGTCCCGTTCCAGATGGGAGCGGACGATCTCAACGTCCAGAACGCCCGGGGTGGAGACCTCCAGAAGCTGAAAGCCGCCCTGTTCGAGGAAGGCGCGCAGGCCCTGCAGGGAAAAGCAGTTGGCCCGGTCCGGCGGATAGAGATAGAGGTTGCCCAGTCCGAGAACCGCCAGGTCAAACCCAGAGCAGACCAGGGCGGTGACAAAGAGAAGGCCCCCCGGCCTCAGGTGGGGCCGGAGGGCCCCAAGGAGGCTGTTGGGGTCGTCGACCCGGTCCAGAGATTCCTCCAACATCGCCGCCTCAAAGAGGGATTCGGCCTCAAGGCCGAATCCCGACCGGTGGCCCATCTCCTCGACCGTGCGAACTTCGGAAAACAACCGGCTTTCCTGAAGGAGCCGCGTGAGGGGGCTGACGGAGGTAGCCAGCTCCAGAAACCTCGGATGGGAAAGATGCTGCAGACGCAGGGCCCCCTGGATCCATTCGAGTTTGGGCCGATAAACGTGCTCGGTCCTGGAGGAGTTTAACCCCGAATGAAACGCCTCCGGAGAGTGGCGGGTCCGACCGACGTTCACGAGGAGCTTCCTCCATTCGTCCGAATGGGCCAGATCCATCAAAAACCAGGATCCGCTTCTGGGGCACCGCCCGTACCTCAAGCCCTCCACCTCTCCCACCGGCTCGAGGGGCTCCTGAGAGACCGGCGAAAGGTCCCGAACCACAGGGGCCTTCCGGACCGCCCTCCGGGTCTCCTCCAGACAGCGGAGCCGGTAATCCAAGAGCTGCGAAAGCGGCTTGACGGAGTCGAGCGGGAAAGTGGCCAGGGTTTGAATGGAGCGCATCAGGGGCCTCCTTTGACGTACAGATCCGCTTTGGCGTAAACGTCCCGGACAATCTCCATGACCCTTCGGGCCTCCTCCAGGGTGCCGTGCGCGGGAGACCGGCCTTCCTGAATCGAGCGAATGAATTCCTCCACCTCCTTGTCCCACGATTCGTCCCGGTCGAAATGGACGATCTCTTCGCGGGGATTGCCCAAGGCCGTCGCCTCTGCCTCGAACTGCCGCCTTCCGATGACCAGCTGTTCCCTGCCGTAGCTGCCGGTCTTGGAGAGAAAGCCCGTGGCCAACAGATACCCGTTGGAACAACCGATCTCCAGGCGGAAGGTATGCTTCCAGAGGGTCGCGGAAGAATGAAGGAAGACCGGGACGCCCTCGGGAGATTTTAACAGGACAAAGGCATTGTCTTCAACCCCACAGCCCCAAAAGGTGTCCGCCAGGACGGCGTCGACCACCTGAAGGGGGCTGACAAACAGGTGAAAGAGATCCAGCATGTGGATTCCCTGATCCAGAAGAATTCCCCCTCCGGAGATCTCCCGGTGGTTGCGCCAGTTCTCGGGGAACCGTTCCCCGCCCGATTTCCCATAGGTTCCCTTGACGTACAACACCTTCCCCAGCCCCCCTTGCCCCTGCGCAGCCCCTCCACGCAGAGGTCCGCGGTGACGTGGTTGGGGGTGCAGACGAAGACCGCGTCGGCCTCATCCCAGGGAATGGCCGCGCGGGGCGGAAGGAGAACGCCATTTAAATCGGTCTGGGCGGGATCGATGCCTGGATCGACGACGGTGATCCGTTTCACCAGCGGGTTCCTGCGCAGCGCCTGGTAGCGGATCTTTCCCATGTAGCCGTAGCCGAAGATCAAGCAGTTCATCGGATCGCTTCCAGGAAGCCCCGCACCTGCGCCTCTCCAACGGGCATGGCGTAGCGCTTCACGTAGCGGCAGGCCTCCTGCCACTGGCGGCCGCGCTCCTGCGCCCCCAGGGATTCCTCCGCCACGAGGAGGGCCTTCCACCCCATGAGATCTGAGCAGCCCCTCCGCCAGACGGTGAGGCCCGTGAGGGGGTCGGTGTTGATTTCCCCTGGGATCTCCAGATGGACCGGCTGAAGACCGTTTGCGATCGCGTAGAGCACCGAAGAGGATCCCCGGACCAGCAGATGGGAGGCCTCTTCAAAATCCTTTTGGATGGAGCCCCCCTCCGACAGACGGACATTGCCGGGCAAAGGCCAAGTCCCCGGAATCGAATCCAACACCGATTTCGTGGGGAGCTCCGGATGCGAGCGGAGGAGAAAGATCCAGTCCGGACAAGCCCTTGCGCATTGGATCGCGAAGGAGAAGAGCCCCTCGGCCTCCGAACGGATCCCCTCCGGGGTCACCAAGACGGTTCGCCGTTGGACCTGGGCTGGAGCAGGCAGTTCGTCCGGAAAGGCCCGAAAGGTCCCAAAGGGGATCAGAGGGATTCCCCGCCGGGTGTGCCCGGGCTCCATCCACTGGAGCGGAAGCTCTCCCAGACAGAGGGCCAGATCCGGGGCGGTCCTCCGATCAAGGTCTTCACCGGGACGCAGAATGGAGAGGGATTCGGGGAACAGAACGGTGTGCTGATATCCGACGGTTCGACACTGTGGGGCCGTCCGCTTCACCCCCCAGAAAAAGAGCTTTTCCCATCCGGCCCCTTCGTACAAGGTGAGGGCGCCGCGGGGATGCCATCGGCGGCCCGCCTCCTCTGCGGCCCAAAAAAGGAGCCCCATCCGGGAGACGTAAGGGGAGAGACTCTCCCGGGCAGCCAGAAGGCTCAGAGAGCGGACTCCCGGGTCCGAGTGGCTGAAGGCCAGGCCGAGCAGCCGGAGGGCTGATCGGACTTGGTCGGAAAGAAGGCGAAAAGGAGCCCCGAGCGGAATCAGGCACTCCTCCGGGATCCGGCAGGGAGTTTGGCTCGAAACAAACGCCGAGGCGAACCGCCGGGGGGCTTGGGCCCGGACGTCACTGGAGATGAGAACCGAACGGAACCCACGGCCCTTGGCTCGACTCTGCAGGTTCCCGAAGTAGAAGTCCTGGTCCGGCGCAGGCGGGTCCGGTCCGAAGGACCAGCTTTTGATCACCAGGTCAAAGGGTTGACGGAAAATCTCCCGAAGGCGATGTCGCAAGAGCCAGCGGAGCACCGCCACCTGCCCGAAGGAGCGCAGTGCCACCCCCAACGCCAGCAGAAGGTCCGGAAGGAGTTTCAGCCCCTCCCAAGGCCGCCGGCGGCGCCGGGGTCTTCCCTGCGCTTCTTCCCTGAGAAAATCCCTCTGAACCGGATGAAGGGGATGCCGAACGACACTCCACTGGATGGAGAGCATTGAAACGGTCGGGACCTTCTCCCGGAGGAAGCGAAGCAGGCCCCCAAGGCGTCCCAGGGCTTCCGTCGTGTTCATTTCTTTGCGCGGATCCCGTGTGCCATCGGGTAGCTCACCAAAGAGCGCAGGGTCGAGCGGGGGGAGATCCGCAGGGCCGAACCCACGCTCTGAAGAATTTTTCCGTAATTCCTTTCAGAAAGGGCGCAGCGGGCCCGGAACAGGTGAGAGAAGGCCAAGGACCGCCTCACGATCGAGCGCTCCTGCGCGCTGAAGCCCTCCTCCCCCAGCATCTCTGAGAAGATCTCGATGTTCTCATCGGCCGCCACGGGAGAGAAAGAGCCCTGAGAGGCGTGGCGCCTTAAGCCCAAGAGGGGTTGCGGAACGTTGGCCCCCCGCATGACCTTGAAGATCCGATGGAACATCTCCCGGTCCGCGGAATAGCGGTAGCGTTCGTTGTACCCCCCTGCCGAAAGGAGCGCTTCCCGGTGGATCACCATGCTCCCGTGAATCATCGGCGCCCCTTGGAGCAGGCCCTCCCGGATGGCCGTCTCTCCGACGGGCCGGGTGACGATCCCCTCCCTCTCATGGGGGTCCTCCCGGAACTCCCACGCGAAGGTCCCCACGCAGCCTAAGGACGGATCGGCCTGGAGAAGGCGCATCTGCTCCTCCAGTCGGTTGGGAGCGGAGTAGTCGTCTGCGTCCATTCGGGCGATCCAGGGGGTGGAGGCCCGCCGGAAGCCCACATTCAAAGCGGCGGTCTGGCCGATGTTCTTCGTCAGGCGGACCAGGTCGATCCGGTCGTCCTTGAAGGAGCGGACACGGGAAACGGTGTCGTCCCTCGAAGCGTCATCAATGATGAGAAAACGGAAATCGGAGTGGGTCTGCCCCAGGACCGATTCCACGGAGGTCCTGAGATAAGGAGCGCCATTGTAGACCGTCATCAAAACGGTGAGGCGAGGGTTCATCGGGTGGCCCCAACCGCCGGATGGAACCTGTGGGAGACCGTCCGGGCCCGGTCCTCCAGAAACCGCGCGATCCCCTCTGAGCAGCCCGGAACCGCCTGCCCCGTCAACTGTTCAAACCGGGTGGAATCCAATGAGAGTTCGCTCGACCTGGGGGCGGTCCAGGCGGCCTCGCTCAGGGATCCCGGACGGATGGGGTCCAGCGGCCATCCCCCGGCCTGGGCCAGGTAACGTCCGAATTCATGCTTCGAGACCCGGTCCCGGCCGGCCAGGTGAACCAGCCCAAGCCCCCCCTCCTCGATCAACCGGAGGAGCCGTTCGCAGAAATCCACCACATAGATGGGGGTGAAGAAGAGGTCGTCAAAGAGGGTCGCCGGTTCCCCCCGCTCGAGGACGCGGACCAACCATTCGGCGAAGGTCTTTTTGCGTCCGGACCCCCAACCGTAAAAGTTGGTCCGGACGATGAGGAAGCGGCCGCCCCGCTCGGCAACCTCCCGCTCCCCGTCCAGCTTGGTTCTTCCGTAGATCGAGCGCGGAGAAGGGGCATCTGCCTCCCTAAAAAAGGGCCCTTCTCCACCGAAAACCGCGTCGGTCGAAATCTGGACCATGAGGCTCTCCCTGGGCAGGGCCCGGGCCAGGCGGCCCGGAAGCAAGGCGTTCACCTCCCGGGCCTCTTCGGGTTGTCTCTCACAGCGATCCAGATCGGTGAGGGCCGCGCAGTGAACGACGAGCTCCGGCCGAACCTGGGAGACCATCTCCTCGAGGACCCCGGGACGCGTCAATTCCTCGATCCTCTGCTCCATCTGGGGATTTCCCCAGGCGGGGTGCCGGTCCACTCCCACCACCTGATACCGCCCGGAGAGGGCGGCGCTCATGTGGGCACCCAAGAGGCCCGAGGTTCCAGTGACCAGCGCGCGGCGGCTCAAGCTCTATCCCCCCACGATGAAGTGCGGCTCCGTCGGGGTGGGCAGCTGCTCAAAGGCCGATTCCCCCTGGACCTGGCTCACCAGCCGCCTGATCTCCTCATCCTTCAGCCACCGGGGATTCGTGTCGCTGGAGTACCGGAAGCCGTCCGGACAGGGCGTTCCGGGCCGCCCATTGAGGA
>JACPXR010000048.1 GCA_016196465.1 Candidatus Omnitrophota bacterium
GGGTATCGGTACCGGGTACCGTTTTCGAGGTACCCGGTACCGCTTTGAGAATCTTCACGATCTGACGGTCCTCATCGGTGAGGCCCGCCTGGGCCTCGGTGAGCATGAGCACGAGATCTGCTTCCTCGAGCGCCTCCCGAGCGGCCTGAACCTGGTGCTTGGCCAGAAGGGTCTTCGGCCCCCGGTAGATTCCGGGGGTGTCGAGAAAGAGGATCTGGGCATCCTGGAGGGTGAGGATTCCCAGCAGGCGGTCCCGGGTGGTCTCCGGCTTCGGGCTGACGATGGCGATTTTCTCTCCGAGGAATCGGTTTAAGAGGGTGGACTTGCCAACATTCGGCCGCCCGATGATGGCCACACTCCCGCACCGGTGCGCGGGAACGGCTCTATCTCGAGAGGACATCCTTATTGCTGAGCCAATCGCCTCAGGAGGGGTCGGTATGTTTGCTCATTGCGTCGCGTAACCCGGAGGATGATCACTTCGCGTGTCTCATCCAAGACGGCATAGATGATTCGCCATCGTCCAACACGGACCCGGAACAATTTTTCTTTCAGCTTCTGAACTCCAAATGGCCGAGGGTCCGATTCGAGAGCAAGAATGGCGGCATCCAAGGGGCGGAATTCAGATTCGGAGAGCCGATCGAGCTCCCTCTGAGCGCTGCGATGTAGGCGGAGTGAATAGCTCACGCAGCTCGCCGGCGACGGCGGCTGCGATATTCGGAGTAGGGAACGGTTCGCTCAGGATGCGCTAGGTGCGATCTCAGGCGCTTCTGAGCGATTCGGATGTCCTTGAGATCCTCTTGGTACAAGGCCTCTACGCCTTCACGAATAAGACCCGTTAATGAAGTATCTCGCTCTATGGCAAGATGCCTCAAGCTTCGGTGAAGAGACTCCGGCAGATAGACCATGGTTCGAACCATCGTATGGCCCTCCTCAAAGTCAAGTATAGCATTACGGCATCACTTTATCAATTGGCGGTGGAGAGGGCGGAAGCGCCGCGGCGTTCTTCCTGGAGGGCCGAGCCCACTCCCGTTGCCTCCTCCAGCCCGGCGGAGGTGAGGGCGACCAAATCGGGTAAGCTGACTCCTGCTTCGATTCGGTCGAGAATCACGCGGTCCTTGAGGGACCACGCTTGCCCGTGGGAGCCGATGTGGCGGGCCTCAGAGAGGATGGCCATGAATCGGTCATGACGAGGATCATGGCGATTCAAGAGCGCAAGCGCTTTCTCCATCATCTGGGAAGAGATCGCATTCTCATTCACTTTGGTCTGCAGAGAGAGGATCAAATTCGATAGATCCCGCGGGCGGTTCCAGTAGAAGGTGAGCCGCGCGAAGCTCGTGGCGGCGTCGATCACATCGGCCGCTTCCAGGAACTCTGAGAGCCGAAGGGCCCGCTCCACCACTCCAGGTTCCAGCGTAGAGGTATAGGCCGGCTGAGTGGTGAGCAGCCCCGCCCAGATGGTGGATCGGACGACCGCTTCCACCACTTGCCGGTCCGCCTCGTTGCGGAACTGGATCCGGCCGGTTTGAACGAGATCATTGAGGACTTCGATCGCATGCTCATCGTCCCTGAGAAGGTCGTTGAGCAGCCCGTCCGAGCTCGACTCTCCCATATCCCGGCGGATGAGATCATTGAGGCGGCCTGCATCTGTCCAGCTTAGGCCGTAATGGTCTATGAGGTCCCTGGTCCGAAAGGGGACGGATTGACCCGCAGGGCCTTTGATCTTTTCTTTCGCCAGGTTCAAGATGCGCATCACATCCTCCACCCCGCCGTGGACAATGGTCCCAGCGTCGTGCAACGCACCAGAGATTTTCAACAGCCGTTTTTCCTCAAGGTCCCAGCCGCTCTCCCCTTCAACGAGAAGCTGGAGGTTTCTTAAGACCCGGCCCACATGGTCCCGATCGCTCTCCCTCGGCTCCTCCGGGCCATAGAGAATCTCGGGTCGCCGCGCAGGGTCCGGATAGCGCTCGAGGATCCTCTTCGCCTCCGGATCCCGGTCCCACCGCTCCTCCAGCCCGGTCCGGCGGCGATACTCCCTCACCAATTCCTGGACAGCTCGGTCGGAGATTCCCTGGACGCGGACCGGGACGAGGGCATCCGCTCCTTGAGATACGAGGGAAGGAGTGAGCCGGAAAGGCTTTTCATCCTCCAGCGTCCGGACTTCCCCGCCGGCGGCGAGGGTGAGGTGCCACGGAGGAAGGGCGTCCCAGAACGGCTCGGGGCCCGTCAGGTAGATCCCAGGAAGCCGCGGAAACAACTCACTTCCGATCACCTCGAACATCGCCACCGAAACTCGGGAAGTGACGGAATGCTTGGCCCCTTCTTGAAGGATCTTTCGGTAGAGGGGATTGTACGGCCGGGTGTGGGTGTAGTCGTTGATGCCGCCGACGGTTTCTGCGAGAGGGCGCTCCGATGCAGGAAGGGTCAACTCTCCGTTGACCAGGACCCCATGGATTCCAACGCCTGCGACCAGCCAGAGGCCGGACTCTTTGCTTCCGGGCAGCCGGTATTCCGGCGCCACGGCGATCGTCAGGACAGGATGCGTGTCATGCAGAAGGGTGAAGGTGCTGAAGTATCTCTGCGCATCCTTCCTTCCCGGCTTCATCCGGTAAGCGCGGGTTCCATCGATCGGGTCTCTGATTGCCCTCCAGTGGCTATCGGCTCCAGCGACCGAGGCCTCCTCCCCTATGACAGCCATCCCGGGGAATTCCCTGCGGACGAGCTGGTTGAAGACCCGCTGGACCTTCAAATCTTCCTGAGTAACCCACGTCCGGTCTCGCTTCAGGTGGGCGCTGGCCCTGGCGGCGCGGCGATCCCGCGGGAGGACCCGTTCCACCCAATGCATATGCTGGCCGAAACTTCGGTAAGCCCTGGAGACTGTCTCCAATACTTTCCCCCTCTCTTTGGCGGGAAGGGTGTTCACCCATCCGTAGAGATCCCGGTGGGCGTCGGGGACGTGAGCAGCCCATGCCTCCAGCTCTTCCCGGGTGAATCTCGGCACCCTGGGCCTTGCCTCCTCCAGCCCGGTTTGGGTGGGAGGAGCAGGCGGAGCGCCCAGGGCGTTGGCCAGGGCGGTTCGGGCTTTGTCTTCCTGCTCCTCCCTTAGAGCGTAGGCGCTCGGGCAAGGGATGGGCAGAGTAAGAAAAAGCGCCAGGAAAGTGGCGATGAAGCGGTTCATCGTCGAGGTCATGGGGTTATAAACAAAGTATGGCTGAAAAAAGGAGCGGTTTCAAGGATATAAATCTAAATTTTTCTACATTAACTTAAAGAGGGCCTGGGGATCAAAGGCGTGGGAGAAGTCGTAGACACCCCCGAAATCAGCGAGGGAATCTTCCTCGGTCTTCCCAAGGAGCTTCGCCTCCACCAGAGAAAAGACGATCTGGCCGAAGTCTTCCGTGGAGAGGACTCCCCAGTGCTCGAAGACCTGGCGCGTGAGGGGGCCGAACTGGTCCAGCCCGTAGAGCCGGATTCCTTCGAGGAGCTCCTGGCCGGTGATGTGCCGGCGCTCAGGGAGATTGCTCGTCGTGAAATGGAGGGCCGCCAGCACGAAAAGGTACGCCTCCGGCTTGTACCGTGTCTCCTTTCGGAAAATCGCCTGGACTTTCCGGAGGAGCTCAAGAGTTTCCTTCACCAGCGGACCCTCCCCAGCCCTATCAAGACCCCCAGGATCGATTTCGCGTCGATGATGGCGTTGCGCTTCACCATCCCGACCGCCTCCGAAAAAGAGACGACTTTCGGCGTGATGTACTCGTCCTGGTCCTTCATCCGTTTTCTGGAAAGAGGGGCCAGGCCGCTTGCCCGGTAAAGGACCATCCGCTCCGTGGAGATCCCGGGGGCCGGATAGAACTCATGGAGCCGCTTCCAGTTTTTCGCCAAGTAGCCGGTCTCCTCGGCCAGCTCCCGCTTGGCGCACCTTAAAAGGGGTTCCGAGGGTTCGCTGGTGCCGGCCGGGATCTCAAAGATGTACCTGCCCAGGGCGTGCCGGAACTGCCGGATCAGGAGCAGCCGGTTTCCCTCCAGGATCGGAACGATCACCACGGAGGCAGGGTGCCGGATTGTCTCCCGCCGGAAGGTTTTTCCATCGGCGGTCCGGTAGGTGTCGAGGGTGAGCGCTGCGGCGTGCCCTTTGAAAATCACCTTCGACTTGATCCGGCGTATCGCAACCGTCTTCATGGCCGAAAATTATACCATTTTGACACTGCGGAAGGGCCCCCGTATAATGGGAAGGCTATGCCTGAACCGGTTGGTCCTCTCCGCGTTGCAGCCCAAGCCGCCTTCTACGTCGCCGCCGCGCTCACCCTCGCCGGCGCCTGGTTCGCGGTGAGCGCACGGAACCTGTTCCGGGCCGCGATGGGATTGGCCGGGGCCCTCTTTGGGGTGGCGGTCCTGTACCTTTTCCTTGAGGCGGAGTTCCTGGCGGTGGCCCAGCTCCTGATCTACGTGGGGGCGATCGTGACGCTGATCATCTTCGGCGTCATGCTCACCGCCCGGATCGACGATCCGGCCGTCCGCCGGTGGAACCGGCAGGCGGGCCTCTGTGCGGCGGCCGCCCTGGCGGTGGGGGGCGGGCTTTGCTGGGGAGTCCTGACCCAGACTTGGGATACCGGGCCCCCCACGGCGCCGGTTCCCCTCGCGGTATTGGGGCGGGCTTTGGTGAGCGTGTATCTGCTTCCTTTTGAGCTTCTTTCTCTGCTTTTGCTGGGAGCTTTGGTGGGTGCCATCGTCATCGCTCGCCGGGACTGAATTCCATGCTGATTCCGCTCCCCCACGTTCTGTGCGTCTCCGCCGCTTTGTTTGCCCTGGGGCTTTTCGCCGTCCTCACCCGGCGCAACGCCATCGGCATCCTCATGGGAATCGAGCTTGTCTTAAACAGCGCCAACCTCAACCTCGTCGCCTTCAACCGGGCCTGGGGGACCCCCACCGGACTGGGCCAGGTGACGGCCCTCCTGGCGATCGGCGTGGCGGCCTCCGGCGTGGTGATGGGGCTTGCCCTCATCCTGGCGATCTTCCGGCACCGGCAGACGATCCAGGCGGATGAGATCAAGCTGTTGAAGGGATAGGGATGGATCTCCTCTTCATTCCGGCCCTGCCGCTTTTTTCCTTCGCCATCCTGATCTTCTTCGGCAGGCGCCTTGGAAAATTCAGCGCTGCCGTGAGCCTTCTGGCTCTGGCTGGCTCTTTTTTCTTTTCCGTCCGCTCCTTCCAGCTCGTCGCCCACCACGTTTCTCCCCGCGTCTATTGGAACTGGTTCCCCTTCGGCGGGGGGACCTTCGAGATGGGCCTCCTCGCCGATCCCCTGTCGGCGACCATGTGCCTGGTCGTCACCGGGATCGGCTGGCTCA
>JACPXR010000022.1 GCA_016196465.1 Candidatus Omnitrophota bacterium
CTGGCGGAGAGACACTTGAGCGGCGGCAGATTCGGATGCTCCAGCAGGTCTCCCGGGCCCTCAAGACCGCCTCGGAAGGTCAGATTGACTTGAGCGTCGAATTCCTCCAGCAGACGATCATTGCTCAGGTGGAGATTGCCCGGCAGCAGCTTGCCGCCCAAAGGGCGGCGCGCTCTTCTCAACCGACGGCCTTGGCAGGGCTTGAGGAGCTTAGCGGAAAACCCGAGTCAGAACTGATCAGCGGTGCGGTCAAACCGCTGCTCATTTACCAGGGGATTGTCAAAAAGGCGACCACTCTGCCCCCCAATGTTCCATCTGCCCGCGAAGTAACGGCTCTTGAAGCTCCGATTCGCCAAGGCGATTATGAAGGCGCTTTGGGCCGACTCCTCGCCTTCATTGGCGCAATCGAGGAAGCTACCTCCGGGGGAGACCTCCCGACTGACATGGTCACTCTCGCCGGAACTTTGATGAGAGTTCTCAGACAGGGCGTGGCGAACCTTCAGGAACTCGTGAACCGTTCCCCCTTAAGAAAGACGATCGAGAGCGTGAGCAGGTTGTTCTTGGAGAGCCACATCCCGCAGATCGGGTATTTTGAGGTCCAGGCCCCCACGCCTCGCACCACGCTCGTAGTGGCTGGAGCGCCGGGGCCGTCAGGCCTGGCCCATGCCCTGAGCCATGAATTGGACAAAGCTGGGATTGGGATCGAATCGTCGTTGGGGGAGGATCGTCCTGGGGGCCAGGAACTGGGCTTCATCACCGTCACCGTAGGGGTTTCTTTAGCGGACCTTGAAGCCAAAGGGGTCCTTCAAAATATCCGGCGCCGGCTCGGTATCGGCGGCTGGAGGGGGCGCCTGCACGGCTTCCTCACAGAGACGAAGCAAAGATCCGACGAGCAAGCCCGCCGAATAGAGAGTTTGTATGAACAGTATGTACAGACTCCCGGCTTTATTGAAGATCCTGAGGTTTGGACAGATCCTGATCCCCGGTACGCAGGGCTCTCCCTTGTCGGCGCTCTCTTCCCCTACAGGGAGCCTGCTACCGCTGAATCCCGCTTGAAAGAGGAGGCCCAGAGGGGATTTGAGAGCTCGACGGGGATCCATGTAACGGAGACTTTCGCGACTCAATTCCGGCACGCCGATCCGCCCCATCCCGGCAGCGACGTCGTAACGAGTCTCATCTGGATCTCCTTTAGGACAGACGATCTTTCCAAGGCCAAGGCCGGTCCTGTCGAGGCACTGCGGCAGTCTGTGGCTTCCCACGTCGGCGAGGCGCCGAAGGCAATCCCAACCGGGCCAGGGAATTCTCAGTTGGCTGGGCTGGAGGAGCCGCCGGAATTTAGGTCCCAGGGAGCTGGGTTTGTGGTGACCCAGCCGGGGGTGATCCGGGGAAGCGCGGTCAATCCCTCGATACACCTAACCAACGGAGCTCACCTTGCCGCTGAGGGCGGCGACAGCCTGATCCGGCTGGCCAAGGGGGTCCGGATCGAGCCAGGGGCCATCGTGGTGGCTCCCCAGGGGGCGACGGTTGATATCGGCCCAGACACCGTGGTGACACCTACCACACAGGTCTGGGGGAATCTCACGGTGGGGGCCAAGGTGCAGTTGGCCGGAACATTCACAGGCAACAGCCTGATCGGAGACGGAACGATCTACGCCAGGGGATCCACGACGGTCACCCACGATTCGGTACTGCTTCCGGCCACCTTTGGCGGGAAGGTTCTGACAGTCAATGTCAATCTGGCCAAGGCGATCACGAACTCGGTGGTGTGGGGAAGCCCCATCTACCAGGGCGGCTTCCTGTTGAACAGCATCCTGTACCTGGGTTCAATAGGCAATGACGCTGCTTTAAGCCGCAGCGCCCTCTACGGCGCCTCGCCGGATAACCGGACAGCCGCCGCCCACTTCAACGAGCTGATCAGCTTGTATGCAGTCCCTCTGTCTGAGCTTTGGGCTATGTCGGAGCCGATCTTGCGAGATAAATCAATTTCGGCGATAAGGTTACGACCAGCAACTTCGATCCAAGAAACGACGGGACCAAAGGGCCTTCGATGGTCTGGGGCGGGACGGCGTTTGGAGTCCAGTCGATCATCTCTGCGCCGGCTGAGGTAGGGCCGAGGTATCTTGTTGCCAACAACGCGATGGTGAGTGGGCGAAATTCTGTTCCAGGGACCATGATTCTGCCTGAGCCGACAGAAAAGGGCAGAGAAATCCGTCTGGGCTACGTTGATCAGACGCGAGGGCGGTTAGGCGGCGGTGTTGAACAGAACATCGGAATCCGGCTGGATGCCATTCGGCTTCTGGAGGTGTTGGCTCAAGTGGCGGCAGCGGGAGCTCAAAGGGCCCAGTCCGATCAGGAGCGCGTTGGATACCGCAGGGAGCTTGCCCTGCTTCAATCTTATCAGAATGAGGCCATTCTCGATTTGGAGCAGTATCTGGCGCTGGCGGAGGTCTCCCTCGCCAATTTGGCGAATGATTCCGTCTCCAGACCGACTGACAAAACGCTGACGGCCCGATTGGAAGAGCAAGGCCGCGTTGTGAGTTCCATGCGGGGCGGGGGCTATGCGAGAGAGACGGCGCGAGCGCGGGAGTCGGTGGCAAAGGCGGTGGCGGCGGCAACAGCCGGCGGCCTCGAAGAGCACACGATGAGCACCATCGTGAAGTTCAGCCGCCCGACAACCGGGATCGTCGAAGTGAAAGAAGGGACCCCGGGCCTTTCTTCCGAATGGGTGAGCCGCGGGCTTCTCAGGGCCGGGGATCCTCAGACCAAACCCCTCCACATCCTCTTTGCAGCAGGGGCCTTCAGCCGGTTTGTGGATTCGGTCAATCAGGGTTCTCCTTTCTATGCGCAGGTTGCCAGAGAACGAGGGCGGGTCAACGATGAAAATGGCGCCAGCAAGCTCGCCGCGCCGCTGGGAGTCTCCGGCATGGGGGCTCTTCTTCGGCAGTTGGAGACGATCTCCGAGGTGGGCTTCCGGGCGAGGGAGCCGCAGCTCGTCGTGATCGTGGACTCTCCCGGCAACCGGCAGATGCTTTTGACGGCGATTGAAGAGGACCGCACAAGGCCGAATCCGAGGATCGCCTGGGATTATCTTAACATCCTGCCTGCTGGAATTCCTATGGATCAGGGAGAAGGTTTTCAGGTTCGGTACCGGGGCCCCGACGGCACGATCAAGCCCCTCTTCGAGTACAACCCAGCCACCGGCCAGAACGACAAGCCGGTGATGAGGCCTTCAGGAGAGTATGGGGCTTTCTCTGCAGGCATTCAGGCGGCCCAGGCGGCCGGCATCGATCTTTCCACCCGCGACATTGTCCCGATCTACGGGGACCAGGCGATGCTCTACAGCCCGGAGCTTCTTACCGCGGCGGTGGGCCACGCGGAGGAAGCGGATATCACCGGCCTCAACGTCGGCCACCGGTACGTGGACGGCCAATGGAAGCCAAGCGGCGGCGTCTGGACTCAAGCCCAGTGGGCCGACGGTACTGAAGCCCTGGTCATCGCGGAGCGGAATGTCCGGGACCCGCAGGCGACAGGAGTTTACAATCCCCGCTTGGATGCGGATGAGCAGGCGGATCCTCAGGGCTTTCCCTACAGCGCCGGGGCGCCGATCTTCAATGGGAAATTCATGCTGGCTGAGCTTTCCCTGGAGCGGATGGGCCAGCGCCTCTCCACGAAGACGATCGACGTCAAAACCGGCCCCGAAACTTCTGAGCGCCGGGGGGTGTTCGTGACGGAATTGGAGTTGACCGAGGCCCTTCAGCTTGCCACCCAACATCCGGCAGGGGAAGAGCCCAAGTACAAGGCCCAGATGCTCCTCACCGAAGACCGGCGCTACCATGGGATCAAGTTCCTGGAGAATGTGGAGCCGTTTAACCAGGAGCTGTTTGAGCAGGGAAGGGAGCGGCTTCGCTTGCTGTTGGGCGCTCGCTTGCAGGGAGATCCTCAGTTTGTAGAAATCAGCCCCCGGGCCAAAGGATTCCGCGGGGAGGGAACTCTGACTGTTACCGGTGATGTAGGGATTGTGATCGACCGGCGGGGCCTGTGGGTTTACGATAAATGGTCGCATCCCTATTTTTCCCCGACCCTATTTTCCGCCGAGGGCCGGCTGGTCCTGCCTGCCGACCCTGAAGGAAACATCCCGCTCAATGGCACGGTGGAGATCGGCCCTGAGACAGGACTGGAGGAGCTCTCCAGCCGGGAGATCCATACTCGGCTTGAGCCGGTTTTGGAGCGGTTCATCGCCAATCGGCCAGTCGTTTTGGCCATGGATGTGGACGGGGTCACGACCCGGCAGGATGAGGTTCTCTCGGATGAGACCCGCGAAGTTTACGACCTTTTCGCGCTCGGCGTTGTAGATGGGAGGATCCTTTTCCTCACCGACATCAGCCCAGGACAGCTCCGGGACCGGGTGGAAAACCGTCTCACCGGTCTGGTAAAGTTTAAGAGCGGTTCCTTCCCGCTTTCCGGCGGGGCTTCGGTGGGCCACGTGATTGGCGAAGAAGCGGTTGGAGTCATCGACCGGTGGGTCCTCCAGGTCAGTGGAGAAAGTGACCCCAGAGCGGCTCAACAGAAGGTGCTCCGGATGGACGATAAGAGAAAAGAGCATGCCGCCGGCCAGATCTCCGATGAGAGCTTGGGGCATGGATTCGACATTAACCGGGTCGATTTCACGACGGGGGATATCGTCGGGATCGACATCGAGCTCGACAAAAAATGGCTGGCTGAGCGAACATCCGCCAACTTGGATGTCGATCCGCGCGATGGCTGGGTGAGAACCCTTCAGATGGATTTAAGCGGAGTTGGTGTAGGCGAAAACGTTCTTGCGACCATTCACAGAGCCGGCTCTGGCTCGATCACCTGGGTTCCCCCCAAAGGGCAGGTCCTCGCTCAATGGCTCAGTGGGCCTGCGATCGGCAGAAGGCCGCAAACCTCTGTCTTCGTGGATGACAGCGCGTCGAACTTTCTGGATTTCCCGGATGTGGCGAACTGGCCGGGAACGCTCCTTTACATTGGGGCCTACAGCGAGACGTTGGCCGCCAACGCCCCGAACGTGATCCAGATCGCCAAGCCCGGTGAGAAGAAGCCGGCCAATGGCGACCAGATTGCCAGGGAAATTGTGAAGCTGGCCCTCGCTGTCAATCGGATAGGCACAGCGGCCGCCGGCGGAATTGCAGGCGAGGGGGCACTTGGCGGCAAGCCGGTCGTGGAGCGGGTGCTGGAGAGGGCCCGTGTGGTGGCTGGGCTCGAGGAGCCGATACAGCTTCCGGAGCTTGCCACCAGCCGGCGCCTCGTGATCCTCACCCCCCAGACGGTAGAGGAGGGTCTCCTTGCCTTAAGTTACCTGCAGCCGGCTTCCGATGAGAAGATCCAGGTGGGGATCATCGTGGAGCACGCCTGGCAGGAACAGGAGATTGCGCCCCTTCTTGAGGTTCCCCACATCAATCTCGTGGTTCCGATTGTCAATCTTACGGAAGATCAAAAAACCCTCGGCGAAGCGATCGTTGACCTGCAGACCCTTGCCTGGGGCAAGACCCCAGCTTGGGAGCCGTTTGTCGTTGAGAAACCGGGAGAGCTGTTGCATCTCGGCAGGTTCCTTAGAGTCCCTGAGATCTCTATTCGATCCTGGATGGAACGGGTCGAGCGCTCCCTGGCAGGCACCCAGGCGTAATCTCTTGATGAAGAAGGAGGTTGTTCAGATGAAGAGACTCGTCGCGGCGGGGTTGGCATTTTCTCTCACGTTGACTCTGACCGGTTTCCGGCAGACCTCCGGCGGGCAGGCCCCGCGGACTCAGCGCGGGGTCGAAACCGGCCTTGAGGAGAGCCAACTTCAAGCCGTGGCAGAACGTTGGTTCCCTGGACCCAATAGTCTCGAGGTAGCTCGCGGGGCTGTTGAAGCCCAAGCACGAATCGTCGCTCGACACCCGAATGAAGTCCTTTTCCCCATTGTCTCTCGGCCTTCGGCCTGGCTGACCCCTGGGCAGATTGACGACTTCTGGAAAATACAGGCTCCTTCTTTTGGAATCAGCGGCGGCGGAGGGAGCGCTGGCGTCCAGATGCCGATTGCCGATATGCTGGAACCGCTCAGAGAAGGATTTCCATTTGCGATCATAGCGGTAGATGACTCCGGTGGCGATGCGGGCAAGCGCCGACCATGGACAGTGATCGCCGTTGGGGATGAGAGGATGGGTCTGCTTAATCAGCTCTCAGAAACCCTCAAAGACCTCGGATCATCCCGTCTGAGCGAAGATTACGACCTCCCCGAAGATCCCCCCAAGACGGTCAAAGATATCTTACCGGAGAAACCCTTTTCTTTCCGCGGGACGTTCGCTGAACTCGTACGCTCCCCCACCTACCGAGACAGGGTTTTCAGGGATCCGAAAGGATTGTGGGCTGTTACGCATATCGATGTCCTCATGGCTGTCCTGGATCGGGTGGTACTCAACGAAGCGGACGCCTTGAAGGAATTTCCGGAGTTAGAGGCGAGAATTCAACAGTATCAAGCGGAAGGCAGAATAGGCACCCCGGAATCTTACCAGGATTATCCAATCTTGAAAGCGGCTCTCGGAAACCTCATCATTCACGGAGTCCTTCTGGCAACGGGCTCCATCATTGAGCCGATTAAGCCGCCAGTCGCGCGTGTATTGGAACGAGCTGGTCTCGCCGGCCTCGAGGAGCTGCCTCCCGGGGAGATCCATACCCGGTTTTCCCCGCTTCTGGATCGGCTCACTGCCAATCCTCCAACGGTTCTTGCCATGGACGTGGACGGGGTCACCACGAAGCAGGATGGGGACCTCTCCGAGGCGACTCGCGATGTCTACGACGCCTTCCTTCAGGAGGTGCCGGAAAGCCGGCTGGTTCTCCTCACCGACATCAGCCCCGGACAGCTTCGGGACCGGGTGGAGAGCCGCTTGGGCCCCGTCGCCAGTCTGCAGACGGTCTCCTTCCCCCTCTCCGGCGGGGCGTATGTGAACCACGTGATTCCTGAAGCGGCGGTGGCAGTGGTTGACGCCTGGGTGCAGCAGATGGGCGGCAAAGACGTTGTCTTGAGGATGGATGACAAGCGCAAAGAGTTTGCAGCCAACCAGATCACCCGGGAGAGCTTGGATCGTGGTTTTGACATCAACCGGGTTGAGAATGGAACCATCGTCGGCATTGACATCGAATTCAATAAGAAGTGGCTCGCGCAGCAGAATGGCATCCAAGCCGGCGTCGACCAGCGGGACCTTTGGGTGAGCGGGCTTCAGAGAAATCTGCGGGATGTCCTTGTGCCTGAGCCGATCGCGCAGACCCTCCACAAAGCAGGCAGCGGCTCGATGACCTGGGTTCCCCCCAAGGGCCAGGGCCTGATCCAATGGGCCCAAGCCGAAGGGATTGATCCTGCCAATACTCTCTTTGTAGACGACAGCGCAGGCAATTTCCTCGAGTTCCCGGACGTAGCCCACTGGCCCGGTACACTCCTCTACATCGGGGCTTACAACCAGGAACTCGCCACGAAGGCCCCGAGGGTGATCCAGGTCGCCAAGCCAGGAGAGAAGAAGCCGGCCAACGGTGAGGCGATCGCCCGGGGAGCGGTACAGCTTGTCCGGGCCGTGCACAAGCTCGGCGGTCCGGCAGTCAGCGCCATGGTCGCCGAGGGAACGACGGTCGGCGGGAAGCGGCGCCTGGATCCGCAACGGATCAAGCAGGCGGAGTTGCTTCTGGAGCGCTCTCTCGGGATTGACCGGGTTCATGTGGTGCTGGCCTCGACCGAGCTGACCGAGCGTTACGGTGTATTTTCCAGAGATCTGGCCAGGTCGAAGCCAAACGCCAAAGGAACAGTTCTCATTGGGCGGATCCGGCCCTGGGATGATGCATACGATCCCGGTGCCTCCAAGGGAGACAGGGAAAACCGCCAAGTTTTTACCGTTCTGGAAGATAGAAACGCTCCAGGAGGATACACCATTGGCTATTTGGATGATTCCTATCAGCCTACTGAAGCGCCGAAGTGGGAGCTTCCTCCTGCCGATCAAATCCCTGAACAAGACCAGCAGGCTCTTCGTGAAGCTTCGGGCAGCGGGAAATCCCTCGTGCTCCATGGCTATCCTATTGCCCAAGGAGAGATCTTCCGGGTGGAGCTGGTGGATTCCGCTACGAATGAGATCCGAGTAACCAATCTGGCGGATCAGCCATGGGGAGACGCTTTTCCAGAGCTCGCTCTCTCTGGGCGGATTTTGCCCAGACTTCAGGAATTGCACCAGCAGGGATTTCGACCTGTCCTGACACTCATTCGTGGCGAGGACAACTATGACGAAGCGGATACCTGGCACGGAAATAACGCCCTCCGCCATCTCCTCCTCTCCCCAAAACAGGCAGGAAGCTGGGTTCTGTATCACGGCCACGAAGGAGATGCTCCCGCAACAGAGGAGGCCATTGCTTTGATCGACAGAATTCCCCCTGGGGGACTCTACGTCATCGGACCCGGATCAGAGGGGACCTCTCTTCGTGCGGTTCATACGAAGCAGGGGATGTGGCAAGCTCTGGAGCGGGCGGTCAAGAGGGGTGTGAGGGTTCTCTTGGTCCTCGGGATTTCCTATGATACAGGAACCCACGGGTTGACTTATCGTGAACAGCTGGAGGGATGGCAGCTGGATTACCGGATTGCCACGGAAAATCCGAAGGCCCTTCTAGGTTCAGCGATCACCCACGTGGCAATCAATCAATTGCCGCCCTACGATGGGAGCAGACTTTCTAATGACCTTCAGCGGTTTTCAGGGCTATTTCGCGCTCTCGAAGTGGAAACATTGGGGCGAACGGGTCCAGTCTCAGGCGCTTTGTCCGATGCCAGCCTGAAAGTCGGCGTTTTTTCTCCCGGCCTAGAAGCCCTCCAGGCGCTGAGCCGCGTTTCCCAGATTGCCCAGAGCGGCGGAATTGTATCTGAAGTACAGAATGAGACTGCCTACGTGAACCACCCTCGATTGAGAGTTCTCGCTCAGGAACTCCGAGACTTTACGGGCCAACCCGCCGTGAGACAGCGGACGTTTCTTTTAACCAAACGTCTGGGCGGATTGAGTGAGTCTGGAAAGTTCCGAGGCCCGAGGGAGCTGCAGGAAGGTGAAGCCTCCGAAATCCAGTACGGCCTCGGTGTGCAGGTGATCCATCAACCTCTCGTCACCGTCAATACCGAACTGAGATCTGACCGGGGGATTACCCAGAAAGAGACGACAGCCCGATCCGACCGTGCCGCGTTGGCAGAAACCTATGCGCTTCTGTTCACGGCGAAAAGGGTTGGTTTGGAAGAGCCGATCAGCGTTCGTGACCACCCCTTCTCCGTGGAAGAGCTTGCTCGGCAGTTGAATGACAAGGTGGGCGTCTACGCGGCCGATCGGGAGCCAGCTCGTGAGAAGTTGGGCGTTCCCTTTGTGATCGCTGGGACTCAGACCGATACTCAGGGACGGGAGGGGCTGGCTTATGGACTGGTGCTGGCCCGGATGGGTTTCCAAGTCGGTTTTGTCGTGGACACCGTTGAGGAAGAGGCACTTCTTCAGGAATCGAGGTTGGTAGAGACCTGGCGGATTGTCCGGATTGACAATAGAGAAATTTTCACTCCTGAGCAGGCCATCCGAGAGCTTCAAGACAGGGCTCAAAGCTACCGGGTGAAGATTGAGGGAGAACCTCTCCGGCTGGGTGTGGATTCTCCGATTACAGAGCCCCTCGTTCGTTGGCTGGAAGACCTGGGTGTTCGACTTCCGGCTCGAGCAGTTCGCACAGCCGACTGGCTGATCAGCGAGATGGCGAGACTCTTCGCGTAAAAAGACCTCCCGCTTATTCTTGGGTTTCTTTACGGTTCGCGACGTGTCACGCCGGGGATCTGATCGAAGTCGGTATCGTAGGAATAAAACTCGGTGATTCCTCGGGAGGGAAGGACTGCAGCGTGGTAAGCGTCAACGAAGGACAGATTTCCGGATTCATACAAATCCAAGGTGGACAGAATGAGGGGCACTTCATCACAGAGGATGTGCGGGGTGTTCAGAAGACGACGCAAACCCTCTACGATTCTTTCCTTCGCGATTCGATATTCCTTCGAGAGCACCCAGATGATTTCGGCAATAGCCAAGTGAGTCAGGACCAGCTCTATCCGGCCTTGGTTGGCCTGACGCAGAAGCTGGTCTGTCCGGTCCGCTTTCTTAGGATCATCCCCAGCGAGGTAGCGGACGACCACGTTGGTGTCCAAGAAGAAAGTTTTCACGACTTGGGGGGGCGAAGTCGCCCGCGCCTTACGGCGTCTTCGGCCATTCCCTCCTCGAACTTCCTCCGCAGCTCCTTGAAATTAATTGGGCCCTTGACAGCGTCTTTAAAAATCCCTTTCAAGCCGAGGATGGTTCCCCGGATGGGACGTAGTGTAGCCTTTTCTCCATCCGTAGTGACCGAGAGCTTGTCGTGGGGCTTCAGATGAAGCTTCTGCCGGATGTCTTTCGGAATCGTCATCTGACCTTTAGAGGTCATCGTTGCAAACGCCATTTTCGTTTCGCCTCCTTACAAGGGAAGTATACCCAATTCCTTACTTTATTTCAAGATTCTTTCTTAAGAGTTTTAAGTAAGGAAACTCGATCAAAAGTCTAGCGGGTCAGTTCGAGAGTACGGGATCGGAAATTGAGGTGCAGATCAAAATGCTTGAGAAAATTCAAACCCAGGAGGCCCACAACAGGACTGACAGGCGGCAAATCGTGGCAGACCACCTCGAGATTCCTGAGTCGATGGCCGAGCACTTCCATAAGAGGAATGACAATCAGAGGAACTCTCTCTACCGATGAGGCAGTCATGATTTCGGTGCGGCGAGTTGCTCGAGCTGGGTCGCAGCCGATGTCCAGCGCAGCTTCATGAGACAGGGTTGTGATGGAAGCCCCTGTATCCAGAATCAAGGGGACAATCCGCTTGCCGCGGGGGCCGACGATTTTGGCTCGCAGGAGAATCCGCCTTGCCTGCGGGTCAAGCGGTAGACTGGGCATGGAGGAGAAAAATGATCGCTACGTCCTTTGGAAGGATATCGGGTGTGCAGTCGATGAGGAAAAGACCCCGTTG